>DASQMK010000255.1:0-25993 GCA_035645575.1 Metabacillus sp. | reverse complement strand
TTTATTGATAATTCCGCTAACAAACAGAATCCACCTCTTATTAATATTCTTTAAAGTTAAAGCATATCTAAAAATCGTTGTGTAATATTTTCAGTGTCTAATGGTGTTCTACAAATAATAAGAATTGTATCATCACCACATATCGTTCCTAGTACTTCATCCCAGTCAAGATTATCAATTAATGCTCCAATAGCATTAGCATTTCCGGGTAAGGTTTTCATAACAAGCATATGTCCCGCTGAATCGATCTTAACAAAGGCATCCATTAAAGCCCTTTTGAGCTTTTGTAGAGGATTAAACCGCTGATCTGCTGGTAAGCTATATTTATAACGTCCATCTAACATCGGAACCTTTACTAAATGAAGCTCCTTAATATCACGAGAAACAGTAGCTTGTGTAACATTAAAGCCCATTCCTTTTAGTAAATCAACTAATTCGTCTTGTGTTTCAATATCATTATTCGTTATAATTTCACGTATTTTTATATGTCTCTGTCCTTTATTCATTTTAGGCACCCCTTTTTCATTGATGCAATCATTTTATCTCTGTATGTTTATACCCTTTATCTTATATTAAAACCCTCTAATTGTACAGATTTATTCAAGTATACAGATGGAAAGGTGCATAAAACCCACTAAAGATAGAGGTATGATATAAATGACAGAACCCATCATTTGCATGAATATACAGATAATTCTTTCATATTAAAAAACAGGAAAATAGCATCTAGTGCTACTTCTCCTGTTTTTCAGTTTGTTTCTTTTCTTTTAATATCGCATGTGCCTCGTCGACAATTTGTCTTTCCGATTTATCAACATAGTTTGTTCCTTTTTCTTGGCTTCCTTCCCACCTCAAGTGAAGAAGAAATTCTATATTTCCATCTCCTCCTGTTATAGGTGAATGCGATAGGTTATGCACATCGTATCCTTCTTTTAGAACAAAAGCGATCATTTCTTTTAAAACAAATTCATGAACAGAAGGATCTCGTACAATCCCTTTTTTTCCTACAAACTCTTTCCCTGCCTCAAATTGAGGCTTGATTAAAGCTACTACATCACTATTTGCACAAAGAATTGTTTTAAGAACTGGAAAAATTAAACGTAAAGAAATAAAGGAAACATCAATAGATGCAAATTCAGGCATTCCTTCTAGAAAATCCGCCGGTGTCACATAACGAAAGTTTGTCCTTTCCATCACAACGACACGCTCATCTTGACGTAATTTCCACGCTAATTGATTATAACCAACATCAAGAGCATATGAAAGCTTTGCGCCATTTTGTAGAGCACAATCCGTAAATCCACCAGTTGAAGATCCAATATCAATCATAATTTTATCTTGAACATCTACACTAAATTCTTTTATTGCTTTTTCTAATTTTAATCCACCACGGCTTACATATGGAAGAGTTTGTCCTTTGACTGACAACACTACGTCTCGTGAAACTTTTTCACCCGGCTTATCAAGTCGTACTTCATTTCCGTATACAATGCCTGCCATAATGGCACGTTTTGCTTTTTCTCTTGTTTCAAATAACCCATTTTCAACTAGAAGAATATCTAGTCTTTCTTTTTTATTACTCATCATCGTAAGACTCTTTTCTCCTGTTCAGGTATCATGGTGACTAGATGTTTGACAACCTGTTCTGTTGTCATCCCTATTTCTTCAAGTAATTTTGAAACACTTCCATGCTCAATAAATCGATCAGGAATTCCCATTCGAGAGATAATCGATTGCCCATATTGATGCTCTTGAGCGAATTCTAGAATGGCACTTCCAAATCCACCCTGTAACACCGCTTCCTCAATTGTTAATATCGGAATTCTCTCTGCAAATATTTCATGTAGCATTTTTTCATCTAAAGGTTTAATAAAACGAGCATTTACTACTCTTATAGACTTTCCTTGTTCTGCTAATCGTTCTGCAGCCTCCATTGCCATTTCAATTGTTGTTCCAAATGTAAGGATTACTGCATCGCTTCCTTCTTTCAGTATTTCCCAGGTTCCAATTGGAATTTCCTTTAGATCTTCATCCATAGGTACTCCAATTCCATTTCCTCTAGCATAACGAAGTGCGATTGGTCCATCATTATACTTTAACGCTGTATTAACTAAATGCTGGCCCTCATTTTCATCCTTTGCCATCATGATCACCATATTAGGTAAATGTCTTAAAAAGGCAATATCAAATACTCCCTGATGTGTTTCTCCATCAGCACCAACAAGTCCAGCTCGATCTATCCCTATAAATACATTTAAGTTTTGACGACAAATATCATGAAGGACTTGGTCGTAAGCCCTTTGAAGAAAAGTAGAGTAAATAGCTAAAAACGGCTTCATATTTTGTGTTGCTAGGCCTGCAGCCATAGTGGTAGCATGCTGTTCAGCAATTCCAACATCAAACATTCGATCTGGGAATTCTTCAGCAAAAGCTTCAAGTTTAGAGCCAACAGGCATTGCAGGTGTAATCGCAACAATACGATCATCTTCACGAGCCACTCTTTGAACAGTATCACTTACTAATTTACTCCATGCAGGTCCAATGACCTTTGGTTTTACAAAATCACCTGTCTCAATTTTGTAAGGACCAGTTCCATGCCATGTACCGATTGTATCAGATTCAGCTGGTTGATAGCCCTTCCCTTTCTTTGTAATAACATGAAGTAATACTGGACCAGATGTTTTTTTAGCATATTGGAGATTTTCGAATAAATCATCATAATTATGTCCATCAACCGGCCCTAAATAAGTAAACCCAAGTTCTTCAAAGAAGACTCCAGATACTAGCAAATATTTCAAGCTATCTTTGACACGTTCCGCTGTTGAAGCGAGCTTTCCACCAACTGCAGGAATTTTCTTCAATATATATTCTAGCTCATCTTTCACCCAGTGATACTTTCCAGCTGTTCTCAGTCTTCCGAGCACATTATGAAGAGCTCCAACATTCGGAGCAATCGACATTTCATTATCATTAAGAACAACGATAACATCCTTTTTTTCATGTCCGATGTGATTAAGAGCTTCAAGAGCCATTCCACCAGTTAATGCACCATCTCCAATAATTGGTATAATATGCTCTTTCGTCTTTTTTATATCTCTCGCAATCACCATTCCCATTGCAGCCGATAGTGAAGTAGAACTATGACCGGTTTCCCACACATCATGCGGACTTTCATCACGCTTAGGAAAGCCAGACAGCCCTTTATATTGACGTAAAGTATCGAAGTCACCAGCTCGTCCTGTTAAGATCTTATGTACATAAGATTGATGACCTACATCCCAAATGAATTTATCCTTAGGACTGTTAAACATTTTATGCAGTGCGATCGTTAATTCAACGACACCTAAATTGGGACCAATATGTCCACCTGTTTCAGATAACTTTTCTATGAGAAATTTACGAATTTCTGCACTTAATTTTTCAAGGTCATTATTAGATAATTTTTTCAAAAAACTTGGGTCTTTAATTGATAGAAGATCCAAATGGATCACTCACTTTCAATTCAGTTTGATTCTCTATGATATACATTAGTTCTATTATATTCTTATCTATTTATTTTAACGTAAAAATCTTTATGTTGAAACGTTTTTGGAAAACAATTGCTTTTTACAAACATATAGTAAGCAAAAAAAAACTTACCATAAATAAGCTACAATTACAATGTTTTATGTATGACATTGCCAATTTACAAGCGGGCAATCCCTAGTTTACTGTACGCTTTTCAGCATATGTTTTTTCTTGTAATATGTGCTGACGAGCATTTGAGTAATAGTGAAAAAACCGTCTCCACATGGAAAACGGTTTTGCTGATAATACATTTAATGATCTCTTTTTGCAATTAAATCACATATTTGCTCCAATAACTCCGCTTTAGTGGTTAGATGCTGAAGCAGTTCTTTCGCTTGCATAATATGATCTTGAAGTTTATCCTTTGCCCCTTGCATTGATAGGATTGAAGGATAAGTCGTTTTTTCATTTAAAGTATCTGATCCTACAGGCTTTCCAATCTTATCTTGACTACCCTCAATATCTAAAATATCATCTCGGATTTGAAAAGCGATCCCAATATGATAAGAAAATTCCCTTAGTTTTTCAATATCTTCTTCCGGTGCGTCAGCTAATATTGCACCTGCAAGGATGCTAAAACCTAATAGTTTTGCTGTTTTATTTTCATGGATGGACTGAAGTTCATCGAGACTAAGGTCCTTAGCTTCACCCTCCATATCTGCCACTTGTCCACCAACCATTCCTTCTACACCTGCTGATTTGACAAGTTCAGCTACCAATCTTAACTTTTTCTCTACAGAAACTGCCGGATCATTCACGATTAGAGAAAAACTCTGAGTTAATAAACCGTCTCCTGCTAAGACCGCTATTGCTTCTCCAAATACTTTATGATTAGTTGGCTTGCCCCTCCTAAGATCATCATCGTCCATACAAGGCAAATCATCATGAACTAAAGAGTATGTATGAATCATTTCAATTGCACATGCTGTCGCTAACCCTGTGTTTTCCGGTTTGTTATATGTATGAAGCAAAGCTAAAACAAGCACCGGCCGTAAGCGCTTCCCCCCTGCTTCCAGAGAATATAGCATCGAATCTTTTAGTATTTGTGGAGTGGACAAATCCTTTATATATAGCGGAAGTGCTTCTTCTATTGTATGTTTACGTGAGGTGAGAAAATCGTTTACCGTCATATTCACGATTTTTCTTCCTCCTGAAGCTCAAACGGCTTTAATTCACCATCTTCACGTAAAATATAATCCATTTGCTTTTCAACATGTTGCAGCTTATCATGACAAAGCTTTGATAGCTCCATTCCCTTTTGAAAATATTCAATTGCTTTTTCAAGGGGAACATCACCTTCTTCTAGCTTTCCAACGATTTCCTCGAGTTGTTGCATGGCATTTTCAAATGATACTTCTTCGTCTATTGTTTGCTTTTCATTACTCATGAATCGTACGCTCCTCTATACCCTGAACTTCGCAATCAAGTTGTCCATCCTTTAATTGAACTTTCAGTACTTGACCTGTTTTAATTTGGTTAACACTTTTAATAAGCTTATCCTCTTGGTAGACAAGGCTGTATCCGCGGTCCATAATTTTTAATGGACTTAATGCATTTAGTTTATCAATAGTTGCCTGAAATTGCGAATGTTTATGTGTTATGATTGATGCCATTTCTCGATTAAGCTTTTTTACTAAAGCCTCATATGCATCATTTGCCCGCCTTACCTGGTCCCTTGGATGAACTTTTTCCAGACGGCCCTTAACATATGTATAAGTTTCCTTTTTACGGAGGATTACTCTTTTCCCTTCTTTTTGCAATCGATCCATCACATTGTCAAGCTGTTGTTCTTTCTGAAGATAAAGCTGTTTAGGATATCGAAATGCATAGGAAGTTCTGTAATGATTCAGCTTTTCTTTTTGTGAACTTATTTTTTCGGTCATCGTTCTTGTTAATCGACTTTTTCGTTCTAAGATTCGTTCTAACAAATCAGTTGAATGGGGAACAGCCATCTCAGCAGCACCTGTTGGGGTAGGAGCACGCAAATCTGCTACAAAATCAGCAATTGTAAAATCAGTCTCATGTCCAACTGCTGAAATGATCGGCACTTTTGAAGAGAATATCTCACGAGCAACGATTTCTTCATTAAATGCCCATAATTCCTCAATTGAACCACCACCACGACCAACTATTAATACATCAAGTGTCCCAAGCTGATTAGCTATATTTATTGCCTTGGCAACAGAAGGTCCTGCTTTAACACCTTGTACAAGCGCAGGAATTAATATGACCTTTGCCATTGGATAACGTCGATTAATGGTTGTTAAAATATCCCGAATTGCAGCACCTGTCGGAGAAGTAATAACACCTACTTCATTTGGATATCTTGGAATTGATTTTTTATATTTCTCATCAAATAGACCTTCCTGCTGAAGCTTTTTCTTTAATTCTTCATAAGCCAAATAAAGGCTACCAATCCCATCCGGCTGCATTTCCTTCACGTATACTTGATATCCGCCGCTTTGTTCATATACAGTGATTTCTCCACGTAAGAGTACCTTCATGCCATTTTCAGGTTTGAATTTTAACGTTTTATTCGCTCCAGCAAACATGACAGCTTGAATCCTTGCTTTTTCATCTTTTAATGTAAAGTACATATGCCCACGACTATGTAAATTAAAGTTGGAGATCTCTCCTTTAATCCATATATCTGTTAAATGAGGATCAACATCAAATTTGCGTTTTATATATTTTGTAAGGGCTGTGACCGTCACATACTTAGGTTCTGTCATTTTAACGCCACCTTTTCAATCATTTTTGAGCGTAAAAAAGTCAAGGACAGAATGCTAATCCTCATTCCGTCCCTGTAGCTTCCTTAATCGAAAGAGGCTTATTTACTTTCTAAAAACTTCTTTGCCGATTGTACAGTATTATGTGCTAACATTGTAATTGTCATTGGCCCTACTCCGCCAGGAACTGGCGTTAAGTAGCTGGCTACATCCTTGGCTTCATCAAATACAACATCACCAACTAATTTTCCTGTATCAAGTCTATTCACACCAACATCAATAACGACTGCACCAGGCTTGATTTGATCCCCTTTAATAAAATTAGCTCGTCCAACAGCCGCAACTAAAATATCTGCTTCTTTTGTATATGAAGTCAAATCATTTGTTTTTGAATGACAATAAGTAACTGTCGCGTTTTCGTTTAACAATAATTGACCTACAGGTTTCCCAACAATGTTACTTCTTCCAACAACTACAACATTTTTACCTGCAATTTCAACTCCTACTGATTTAATCATTTCAACAATACCTGCCGGAGTACATGGTAAAAATGTATCTTGTCCAGTCATCATTCGACCAATATTAATTGGGTGGAATCCGTCAACATCTTTTTGAGGCGAAATTTTCTCTACAACAGCTGTTTCGTTAATATGTCCTGGTAATGGAAGTTGAACCAAAATCCCATGATATTCGTCATTGTTATTATAGTTCTCTATAACGTCAAGAAGTTCATTTTCACTTAGAGACTCTGGGAAATGCTCAAGCTTAAATCCAACACCAATTTCTTCAGCAGCCTTTTGCTTTCCTCGAATATATGAAACAGATGCAGGGTTATCTCCCACTAAAATAACAACTAGCTTTGGTAGTAATCCCTTTGCTTTAATTTGTTCAACCTCTACTGCTAACTCACTTCTTTTTGTTTTCGATAATTCTTTACCATCAATGATTGTTGCAGCCATTCTTAATTCCTCCTCAAATCGTCTTATCTTTCTAGATTTTGTTTAATTTTAGAAAGTACACCATTAACGAACTTACTAGAGTGGTCATCACCAAACGCTTTTGCTAATTCAACAGCTTCATCAATTGCTACATTAGCAGGAACATCTTCTGTAAACTTCAATTCATAGGCAGCCATTCGTAATATCGTTTTATCGATATTTGCTAAACGGTCAATTGTCCAGTTAACAAGATGTGGAGCAATAAGCTCATCCAACTCCTTTTCATGTTCTATTGTGCCAAATACAAGCTGGTTCATAAACGCATCAGACCTTTCCTCATCTAATGCATGCTCAATTGCTTCATTTGGGTCAGTTTGACTAACATTCACTTGAAACAGTGCCTGTAGTGCCTTTTCCCTTGCTGTTCTACGTTTCATTCTATACTTGCTCCTTTAATGTTTAAAAATGTCGAATGTCATAAAGTGATCATACCATATCTACCTTGTAGATTCATTCGTAATTTCATATGTTTTTTGTCATTTCCCGAATGAAAAGGCTTTTTTTCAATTAAACATTCGTTGTTTGAACTTTATCATCTATTTTCAATATAACCAGAGATATCTATACTATAAACCCAATTAATTAAATCCTATGTAACAAAAAAAGAAACCAAAGGCAAAACCCTTGGTTTTTCTCAAAATTAATTCCTTTTGTGTTTACATTTCTTGATCTACTTCAACATCCTGCGTTTTAGTTTCAAACTGAACACCCACGACATGAATATTCACTTCATTTACTTCTAATGCTGTCATATTCAATAATGCTTGACGGATATTATCTTGAATTTTTTGAGCGACAGTTGGAATCGAAACACCAAAGATCATGACACAATATACTTCAATAATGATTCCTTCTTCAGTTAAATCAACTTTTACACCCTTACCGTGGTTTTTCTTTCCTAAGCGTTCCACTACACCTGCTGCAAAATTACCGCGCATTGACGCAACACCTTCGATTTCAGATGCCGCAATACCAGCAATGACTTCGATTACCTCAGGAGCAATTTCAACCTTACCTAAACCATTATTTTCAGGGTTCATCTCTAATACATTATTTGTTTCTTTCAAGAATCAGCACCTCCGTGTATTTTTATGATTCCATCACTTTATGCAGTTCTAAGAATTTCGTATTAAAATCTCCACTTACAAACTTTTCGTGATCAAGAAGTCTCAAATGGAATGGAATTGTGGTTGAGATACCTTCGATCACAAATTCACTTAATGCACGTTTCATTCGAGCTATTGCTTCTTCTCTTGTTGCACCATACGTAATAAGCTTTGCAATCATTGAATCATAATACGGTGGAATTGAATACCCCGGATATACTGCTGAATCCACTCTAACACCCAAACCACCTGGCGGCAAGTACATCTCTATTTTACCAGGAGACGGCATGAAATTCTTTTCAGGATTTTCTGCATTTATACGACACTCGATTGACCAACCATTAAATGTAACATCATCTTGTGTTACAGATAATTTTTCTCCGGAAGCTACCTTAATTTGTTCTTTAATTAAGTCAATTCCCGTTACCATTTCAGTTACTGGATGTTCAACTTGAATACGTGTATTCATTTCCATGAAATAGAACTTCTTATTCACATGATCAAAAATGAATTCAACTGTACCTGCACCAGTATACTGAACAGCTTCAGCCGCTTTAACTGCAGCTTCTCCCATTTGGGTGCGAATGTTTTCATCAAGAGCAGGTGAAGGAGTTTCTTCAAGTAATTTTTGGAGTCTCCGTTGAATTGAGCAATCACGTTCTCCTAAATGTATTGTATTACCATGAGTGTCAGCTAGAACTTGAATTTCAACATGACGGAAGTCTTCAATGTATTTCTCAATGTAAACACCTGGATTTCCAAACGCAGTTGCTGCTTCTTGTTGGGTAATTTCGATTCCTTTGATAAGTGCCTGCTCGTCTTGAGCAACACGGATTCCCTTACCACCACCGCCAGCTGTTGCTTTAATTATAACAGGATATCCCATTTCATTGGCCAGTTTTTTTGCATCGTCAATACTTTCGATAATCCCTTTAGATCCTGGGACAATTGGAACTCCAGCTTTGCGCATTGTCTCCCTTGCGACATCTTTCGTTCCCATTTTTGAAATCGCATCAGCGCTCGGACCAACGAAGGTAATATTGCATTCTTTGCATAGCTCAGCAAAGTCAGCATTTTCTGCTAAAAAACCGTATCCTGGGTGAATGGCATCACTTTCTGTTAATTTAGCGACACTGATAATATTAGTAAAGTTTAAATAGCTATCTTTCGAAGCCGTCGGCCCAATACAATAAGCTTCATCAGCTAATTGTACGTGTAATGCTTCTCGATCTGCTTCTGAAAAGACAGCAACCGTTTCAATATCAAGCTCTTTACATGCTCGAATAATTCGAACAGCTATTTCTCCTCGATTAGCTATTAATAATTTCTTTATCATCATATTAGCTCCTTACTCAGGCTTTACTAGGAATAGAGGTTGACCATACTCAACAAGTTGTCCATTTTCTACGAGTATTTCAACGATCTCCCCTTTAACTTCTGCTTCGATTTCATTAAAGAGTTTCATTGCTTCTACAATACAAACAACTGTGTCATTTGTTACTTTAGAACCAACCTCAACATAATTTCCTGCTTCTGGTGATGAAGCAGCATAGAATGTTCCAACCATTGGTGATGTAATTTTATGTAGATTTGCTGTGTCTGCTTTTGCTTCCTCGATTTTTGGTGCAGCAACTTCAGGTGTTGCTGGCAGTGCAGGTGCAACTTGCTGTACTTGTGGCTGGGCTTGTACAGCTTCAACAGGTGGAGCAGCCACTACATTACGTACAACTGTTTCAACCTCATCTGATTGTTTTTTCATTTTTATTTTTGAACCATCTTGTTCAAATGTAAATTCGTTAATAGAGGACTGATCAATTAATTTAATGATTTCTCTAATTTCTTGTATCTTTAGCATGCTTAGGCACCCCTTTAATTCATATGATCATTTAAAACTGATCTTCATATTTATAGTCTAGTACTAAAACTTAGTCCCATACATAATACCATCTTACGATACATACTAGAAGGAATTCAACAATAATTCTACCCATTTATGTTCAATTCTACAGAAGTAATAGGAAATTATTCTTAACTGGGCTTTTTATAACATAAATTTTTGAAGAATATAGATATTATTGGAAGTAACTTAGCGGTGATCGCCATACTTGCAAAAGCTTTAGTTTTTGATAACTTACCAACTTTCTACTTTCAGGCGGCACAAGAAAAGGGTTAATCCTTTTCGGATTAACCCTTATTAAGATTTTCGTATTATTGAGCAGGCTCAAATGTTACAATAACATCTTCCATATTTTCCATTTCATCTCTTACAAGTGTCATGATTTGGTTAGCAGATGAAGCATTATGTTCTTTTGCTTTTACGGTTATCTTCACATTATTCCCATCTGCACGAACAAGCGCATCTTCAAATCCTTTTGATTTAATTAGCGTTTCTAATAGCATCTCTTTTCTTGCTGCGTCATTTAATGCTTCCATTTCGTCATAAGCATCACTCTTCTCAGTCGCAGAAGCATCATTACTAGCAACAATAGCTTGTAACTGCTCTTTTAACTCATTGCGTTGATCATCTAATTGCATACGTAGCTCAGTAAATAACTCATCACTAGAAACACTGGAGATAACCGTTCCATCCTCTAACTCTTCTGTTTGTACTTCCCCTTCTTCACTAGCTTCTGTTCCTTCTGTCTCTTTTGACTCTTCGGCATTTTCGGCATTTTCACCTTTAGCGCCTTCTTCCTCTGTTACCTGTTCTTCACCTTCTTCATCTGTTGCCTTTTCACTCACTTCTTGATCCTCACCTGTCATAACAATATCACTTGTTCCACCATCTGGTGAAGTTACATAGTACACGGATAATACCACCACTAAACTTAACATTGTTAATAACCAAACAGTTTGCTTTTTCAACATCATCTATTCATCCTCCTTCATTTTTTTCGATGCTACAGCTACTCGATGGCTTGGTACTCCTAACACTCTTGTAACTGAATCTACAATTGTTTTCTTTATGTGAATGTTGTCAGCACCACCGGCAACGACTAAGACCCCACGAATCTCCGGTTTTTTTGTTTGAACTATGATGGGTGTCTCTTTTTCACCATCTTGGATAATGACAACTTGTTCATCTTTTGAAAGATCCTCTACTTCTCTTTTACCACCTTCACGGTCAGTCTCTGTTGTTGTTTGACTTTGTGTAACCGTGTTCTTTTCGACAATCTTTTGTGAGGTTGCATCCACATTCACAACTACATGTACCTCACCTACACCAGTAATCGTTTCTAGCACTTCTTTTAATTGATTTTCATATTCATCTTCATAATCAGAGATGGAGTCAGTCGGTTCACCTTTCGTTTGTTTAAATACCTCTGTTTCTTCATTTGAGGCAGTACTAGCTGTTGTCGTAACTGCATTTTGTGATTGTTCAGGACTGTCAGCAAAAAGATTGCTTACTAGCATAAAAGCAACACCTAGTACAAATACAAGAATAAAATAATGATACTTTGTTGGTTTCTTAGAGTTTGACTGACCAAGAATCGACTTAAGCTTATCTAAAAAGCTTTCTTTATTGCTCATCTAGTGACTCCTCCCCCCTTTCCAAATCTAATGTGATTTTTTCTTCTTCAACTTCCCAAATTTTTGCTAACGATTCTACAATTTGTTCTGAAGGAATTTCATCTGCTTTTTCATCTTTTGTTGTATCTTTTGTTGTATCAATAGTGACAGGTTCAACGACTTCCACTGTTCCATCCCCAACTGCTTCTGTTGCATCATTTTGTTTTAAGACTACCTGAATATGCTGCAAATCCTTTTGAGAGGTAATGTCTCCTACGTTTTCTGATTCGGAAAGAAGGATTGTTTCAATCATCACATCATAGTTTTGCACCAGCTCCTCTTCTGCCATCGTTTTCATTTGGACAGCCATCTGTTTTAAAATATATGCACGCTGTGAGGCTTGTATTTCTTTTTTCTGAAATTCTATTAAATTTTTTCCGTTTTCATCTTCTGAAGCTGTTTGGAGCTGGAATTCTGATAGTATTTCATTCATATCTGATGAAAAAATTTTGAAAATTGGATTGATAATCACGATGATTAATAGCAAACTAATGACCATTTTTGCATATTTTTGCATGGAGGAGTTTGGCAGTAATAGGTCGATGATTACAGCTAGCAGGATAAATACAATGATATTTGTAATCCATTCTGTGAGAAACGACACTTTATTCCCTCCCTTTACCTCATCATGATTGTCAAATTACTAGCAGCAATAATAACCGTTAAACTTAAGAAAAACATTAATGACACGATAGTCAATGCGGCAAAAATATAAATGACACTTTTGCTAATAATGTCTAAACATGTAATGACAGGTCCTCCGCCGAGCGGCTGTAAAATTGCGGCAGCAAACTTATAAATCAATGCGAGTGATAACACTTTTAACGCAGGGAAGGCAACGATAAATAATAAAACTGCTACACCAAGTACTCCTACCGTGTTTTTCAATAAAATGGATGCACTTATAACAGTGTCCGTAGCATCTGTGAACATTCTCCCTAATACTGGAATGAAATTTCCTGTAATAAACTTAGCCGTCCGTATTGTTATTCCGTCTGTTACAGCAGCAGAAGCACCTTGGACAGATATTACACCTAGAAAAATAGTAAGGAATGAGGCTAATAAACCAATGCTGATATTTCTTAATAGGCTTGCAAGCTGTGTTACTTTGTATTGATCTGTTAATGTGCTAACGATATTCAATAAAGCTGACAAAAACAGTAGCGGCAAAACAACGTTTTGAATTAATAACCCGCTAGTATTCATTAGAAAGATAATGACAGGATGAAAAAATGCTGCAGAGGCTAGTCCACCCGAAGAAGCCATTAATGCTAATAGAAGCGGAATGAGGGCTAAAATAAAATTTGTCATGGCATGTATCGCTTCATTTGTGTATTCAATAGCCACATGGAAACTATTTAGTGCAATGATAATCAATACCATATAAACCAAAGCATACGCCACTTTACTTACAGCACTTTGATTAAAAGCATTTTGTAATAATTGCAAAAGCATACTAAAAATCGTTAATAATATAAGTGTGCCTAGCAATTTACCATTAGCTATTAATTCGTAAAACATAAATTTCAAAAAAGCCTTAATCCATTCCTGAAAGGAAAGTTCCTTTTCACCATTTAAGAATTGGAGAAGACTACCTTTTTGACTCTCAGGTAAAAAACCTCCGTATTTGGTCATTACCTCATCCCAATAGGTTTTTATGTCTGTTATATCAAGCTTTTCAACCTGTTCATTGACAAAACTCTCTGTGTTTAATTCTAATTCAGGGTTTTCATCTTCCGTTTGCTGTGGTGTCGTGGAAGCTTGTACATTTATTGGAACTGCTAGAAAGATAGAAACAAAGAATAAAAAAAGTAGTAATGGCCGCATTCACACACCTCCAGCTAAATAAAGCTTCGCTCCTTATTTATTCATCTTATTTCATGTTTAAAGATAAGATCGCCTTTCCTTGCTATGTTCCTGGTATCATTCCTAAAACAGTTTCAATAATAACGGTTAAGATAGGAATGGCCATTGTAAGAATTAGAATTTTTCCTCCTAATTCAATTTTTGAAGCAATGGCTCCCTGTCCAGCGTCTTTCGTAATTTGTGCTCCAAACTCTGCAATATAAGCAATCCCAATTATTTTTAGAATGGTTTCAACATAAATTAAATTTACATTTGCATTCAAGGCAATACGTTCAACCATTCTAACAATTTCATAAACCTGATCGATTAAAAAAAGAAAAATCACACAGCCGACAAAAACAACAAGCATAAACGCAAAAGTAGGCTTTTGCTCCTTTACAATCAGGGCAAGAAAGGTTGCGATTAGTCCTAGTCCGACAATTTGGATGATTTCGATGAAAAACGCCCCCCTTACCCTTGAAAAAGAAAGACTGATTTAATCTTTTTGAATAAATCATCTACAATTGATGCCACCATAAACAATATATATATAAAGCCAATTAATGTGACCCATTGTGCATACTCCTTCTTACCCATTTGATCTAAAATTGTGTGAAGGAATGCAACGACGATTCCTATCCCGGCAATTTGAAAAATCGTGTTAATATCTACGCCCATTGCGACAACTCCCTTTCACCTACATCAATAAAATAACTAATAATAAACCCGCTAAGACTCCTAAACTTTTCACCATGCGCTCATATCGGTTTTGACGATCAATTGCATCTGCTTCTTCTCTTTCTAAATGGGTAAGAGCCAGCCTTATGTGCTTTTGTTGTGAAACACGATCATGTTGACCTAATGTTTCACCAAATTGCTTTAAAACTTCAAATTCTCCTTGCTTAAAAGCCGTAAAGCGCCATATTTCTTTCAGAGTTTCTTCCCAAGCACCTTTTACACTTGTATGTCCTTTAACCAGCTTTATAGCAAACTGTTCAAAAAACCACGATAAAGGTTTCGGAACCTGCTTTGATATATTCTGAGCAGCATCAATGAGCGAAGTATGTCCATACATGATCTCTGCCTCTAATGACTGTAGGGCGACTTTAAGTTGTCGAAGCTGTCTTGTTCGTTGACTTAAATGCTTTGCTGCTTCAAAGCCGGCCCAGGTTGTTGCAATAATAATAAGGAAAGCACCCATCCATTTGATCATTTACGATACACTTCCTTCTTTTAGTAAGTGTTGACCATGATGATTGAGGATTTGCTGAACTGTTCCAGGTCCGTCTCTTCTTGATAATTCAAGATATCTGTCAAAAACGTTTGCTTCCACTAACGCTTTTAAGCTTGGTCTATTCATTAGTTCTTTTGCTTTATAACCATGCACAGTGACAAACAACTGAACACCTGCATGCACTGCTTCTAAAACGGCTTCGGCATCCTCAATTGTTCCAATTTCATCAACTACAAGTACATCAGGACTCATTGATCTAATCATCATCATCATACCCTCTGCCTTTGGACATGCATCGAGAACATCCACTCTATCCCCTAGTTGATGCTGAGGTACTCCTTTTACACACCCTGCAATTTCAGATCTCTCATCCACAATCCCGACTTTTTTTGAATCAATATGTCGATAACCACTGCTGATTAATCGTGCAAAATCTCGCAATAGGGTCGTTTTTCCAGTTTGTGGCGGACCGATAATAAGTGTATTTAGCCACTTTTTTCCAAAAACATATGAAACATAGGGTTCCGCGATTCCCAGCTTCTCTCTTGCAATTCGAATATTAAAAGATGTAACATCACGTATTGCCTTGACTCGTCCATTTTCTGTAATCACTCGACCAGATAAGCCAACACGATGACCCCCACGAACCGTGATATAGCCCTTTTTCAATTCGTCCTCTAATGTATAAATTGAATAATGGCTTAGTTCGTTTAATAGATTGATTGAGTCTTCATAAGTTGTAATTGATGAGATAAAAATAGGTCGCCCAGCGATGATGACCTCAACCTTCTTCATGACACGAATGCGAATTTCTTCTATTCGGGACAAACTTGCAGGATGAAGCTTCAAGATTTCTTTTTTAATGGATTCCGGAAGCATTTCTAGCAATTCTTTCATTCCGCTTCCTCCTATTAACCGATTCGTTATTTTAATCTATGCATGCTTGACCATAATCATGACATAAAAGCCTGGAGTTTTTGTTGAAAGGACATTGTGATTCACACTGGTAACACATTATTTGTAGATTCCGAACAAAATAAAGAAAACGCCCAACCCAATAAATAATAGTTTTGCATAAGATAGTTGATCAGCAATATGAAAAATACCAATTGTCATCGTTACGATAAAAATAACTGGGCCAACGATGGCCAATAACGAATTTATCGTTACCGCTTTTTTAACATCATTAAAAAGTAACATTAAAATAGCCGCAATTAATTCTATACTTGCTGAAAAAAATCGAAGTCCCGCCATAGCGAGCACAGTTGAATCAATATGTGAAAATAAACGTTTCATGTTGTCCTCCTAAAAGCATCAGTTTGTACACCATATGCTAGTGATAGGAGTTTTAGACAAGTAAAGTGAGCAAAAATGTAGTAAACTTCACGAAGATGTTAAACCCTAAAGGAAGAAGGTTTTGTGGGGATATCGCAGAAAAGTTCTTTTCTAAATAACATGTTAAAAGCCTCATTTTTTCTTAAACAAAAAAAGAGATGCTAAACAGAGCAGCACCTCTTTTCATAATCATTATGCACGTGACACGTAAGTACCTTCAGTTGTGTTAATAATTAAACGATCGCCTTGATTAATAAAGAATGGTACTTGAACAGTTAAGCCTGTTTCTAATGTAGCTGGTTTTGAACCACCTGAAGCAGTATCACCTTTAATACCAGGTTCAGTGTCTGTTACTTCTAGCTCAACAGTGTTTGGAAGCTCGACACCTAAAGTTTCACTGCCGAACATGACAATTTGAACTTCCATATTTTCTTTAAGGAATTTTAATTCGTATTCAATTTGGGTTGATGATAATTCAATTTGATCATACGTTTCTGTATCCATGAACGCATGTTGATCACCATTAGCATAAAGGTATTGCATTCTGCGAGTTTCGATTTGTGCTTTTGCTACTTTTTCTCCCGCACGGAATGTTTTCTCTTGAACTGCTCCTGTACGAAGATTACGTAATTTTGAACGAACAAATGCTGCACCTTTTCCAGGTTTAACGTGTTGGAAATCCATTACACGCCAAATGCCGTTGTCCACCTCAATTGTTAATCCTGTACGAAAGTCATTTACTGAAATCATGAAATAGTCCTCCTAGTAGATAAATAAATAAGGAAATCTTGAGTATTTCTACTCATAACCTCATTCTTATATGTAAAGATCATGTCTTCCCTATTATAAAATAATAAGATCTTTTGGCGAATGAGTTAATGACTCATTTCCATTAGCTGTAATTACAGTGTCATCCTCAATTCTTACCCCACCAAGACCTGCTACATAAATACCGGGTTCAACTGTAACAACCATCCCTGGTTCTAAAATTGTATCCGATTTAAAAGATAACGCTGGTCCTTCATGGACTTCCATTCCAAGACCGTGTCCTGTCGAATGACCAAAATACTCACCATAGCCCTGTTCTTTTATGTAATCACGAGTCAAAGCATCTGCTTGTTTGCCCGTCATGCCTGGCTTGATCCCATTCATTCCGCGCAATTGTGCTTCAAGTACAACAGAATAAATGTTTTTCAGTTCATCACTAGGTTCACCGACTGCAAACGTTCTTGTTATATCGGAGCAGTACCCTTTGTAGTATGCACCAAAATCAAGTGTAACAAAATCACCTTTTTCAATTTCTTTTTCACTTGCAACACCATGAGGCAGAGCTGAACGATAACCAGATGCAACAATGATATCAAAAGATGATGAAACTGCTCCGCTTTTTCTCATGAAAAATTCCAGCTCATTTGCTACCTCGATTTCCTTTAATCCCGGTTTAATAATGTCAAGAATATGCTTATATGCAGCATCTGCAATCTCGGCAGCTTCCTTTAATATCTTAATCTCTGCAGGTGACTTTATCAAGCGTAACTTTTCTACTGCTCCTGAGACAGGAATAAACTCGCTATTTTTCAAAGCATTTTTATAAGCTGTATAAGCTTGATATGTAACATGGTCTTGCTCAAATCCTAATCTCTTTATACCTAACTTTTCAACTTGATTTGCAACTTCTTCAATAATAGGACCAGTATGTTGAACAATTTCAAACCCTTCTATTTCCTTTGCAGCTTGCTCTGTATAACGAAAATCAGTAATAAATACTGCTTTTTCCTCTGAAATAATAGCTACTCCAGCTGTACCAGTAAATCCTGTCATGTATCTTCTATTGTAACTACTCGTTATTAAAAGGCCTTCAATTGATAACTCTTTAAAACGGTTGCGAATGTTTTCTAGTTTCATGCTTTCATACCTCCTAATCGGTCTTTTAATGCAAGAATTGCTAATTCATAACCTTTAAATCCTAAACCAATAATTTGACCTGCTGTAACAGGAGCTATAACAGAAGTATGGCGAAAATCCTCTCGTGCGTGAACATTTGAAATATGTACTTCGATAACCGGAATAGAGATACTTGCAATAGCATCTCGAATTGCATAACTATAATGTGTAAAGGCTCCAGGATTTATCACAATACCATTAAATTGTTCATCTGCTTCATGAATAGCGTCTATTAAATCACCTTCATGATTTGATTGAAAGCATGTCACTTCACAGTTGAACTTTTCACCAAACGTTAAAAGATCTTTTTCTAAATCAACTAATGTATTTGATCCATAAATCCCTGGTTCACGTACTCCTAATCGATTTAAATTTGGCCCATTTATCACTAACACTTTCATAAATGATTTTTACACCTCTTTCCATAAACAACATCTAACTGTGATTCTTATATATACGGTAAGTTATTTTTACCTGTATAAAAAAAGAATGTTCATCACATGAACATTCTACCATATCAGGATGTTGTTTTCCTTAGCTTTCTAGATCAGTATCGAATTCTTTATAGTCAAATGAAATGGAGTATCCGATAAACACACCATACAATATATAGAGACATAATGTTGTTACGATCGTCCCTCTTGTTAATTCGAAGACGGTTTCTACATTTGGAAAAATTGGATTTAAGACAAAAAATACTAGAAACCACAATGCTCCACCATAAATAATTCCAAGCCACATTCCATCGAATCGTCTTAGGATTGCGTAATAAACAAGTGCGGCCCCTATCGAGATTAATCCGATAATAATAATACTAATAATATTACCAATTACTCCATGTTTCCAATCCCCTAATGCAAACGGCTGTAAAATAAGGTTAGGACTTATTTCTGTAAAGTTTAAAATATAAGCTAGATAGGCGATTGTACTCCAAAATACCCCACCAATAAATCCTGTGACAATCGACTTTCCCATTACAGACATATGTTCTTCTTTTTTATTTTGCTCTAATTCTGGATCCTTTTTCTTTTCTTTATCCGCCATTTTCCAACACCTCCATTCTTACTATGTCCAAATTTTCTTGTATGCATGTTTCTTTATCATCGGCTCTTTTAAGCATGGATGTTTATTTCCGTCCAACTAAAAAGCTTAGAATTAACAAAGAAATATTAACAAAATCTTTTAAATTAGCAGCAATAAATTTTACATAAATTTCATCCTTATCATGTCTAGTTAAAAAAAGCATGGATATAATGTGATTATAGGAATAATTTCCATCCATTTGTTTACACTAAGAGTTAGAAAAAGGAAGAATCATGATCATTTGACCAAGATTACCAACCAAATGAACAGCTAAAATGGAATTTGTTAAAATGTTAGCTCTTATATTGTTCATTTCTAAACATCACTCTAGAGGTTTCTTTCTAAATTCTGTATTATAGAGTTAATAGCTAAACTCTGATGAAACATTGTTTACGTTCATAATAAGAATTAGATAGGTTGGTGTCACATGGCAAATGAAAAAAAACCTGCGTACGGTGGGCAAGCTGTTATCGAAGGCGTAATGTTTGGTGGAAAACACCATTACGTAACGGCCATACGTCGAACTGATAATTCAATTGATTATTTCCATTTACCAAGGAAAAATCAGCAAATATTAACATCCCTAAAAAAGATTCCATTTCTACGGGGGATTGTCGCAATCATTGAGGCAAGTGCAAACGGTTCTAAGCACTTAAATTTTGCTACTGAACGATTTGAAGTTGATCCAACAGATGACGAGCAAGTAATTGAAGAACAAAAGAAAAATGATTCAAAATTATCAATGTGGCTTGGCATTGCAGCAGTAGGCGTTCTTTCCTTTTTCTTCGGTAAGGTTATCTTTACGCTTTTGCCTGTTTTCTTAGCAGAATTCTTCCGTCCCCTGATCCCTTCAGATTTCGGGCAAATTCTTATAGAAGGCGCTTTCAAACTCGTGTTGCTTTTAGCATATATATATGCTATATCATTTACACCTTTAATAAGACGCGTGTTTCAATACCATGGGGCAGAGCATAAAGTAATTAACACATACGAAAACAATCTAGAATTAACAGTTGAAAATGTTCAAAGTCAATCACGTTTGCATTACAGATGTGGTAGCAGCTTTATTCTCTTCACTGTCATTGTTGGTGTCTTTGTTTACACCCTTGTTCCAACAGATCCTTTATGGTTACGAATCGTAAATCGATTGGCATTGATACCTGTTGTACTTGGAATATCATTTGAAGTATTACAACTTACAAATAAGGTTCGCGATATCCCAATTTTACGATACTTAGGATACCCAGGTCTGTGGTTACAGCTCTTAACAACAAAAGAACCTACAAATGACCAAGTTGAAGTAGCAATCGCCAGCTTTAATGAACTTCTTCGGATGGAAAAAGAGACTCAGACATCCTCAGAGCAAATTGTGTAATTTGAACGTATTTTGATTGGTATCTTTCCTTGGAGGTGGTCAGGATGAATCGTCGTACAAATTGGATCGTCATGGTTATTATTTTATTAGGAGTTATTGGTTTTGTCACAACCCTAGTGTCAGAGCCTCTATGGCTCTTAAAACAAATTGCAATCTATGCAGCAATCGGTGGTTTAATTTATCTTATCTATCGACTGGTTTCTAGAAGAAGAATGGGGAAAGAACATTCTTCCTACTTAAAAGCTGCAAAACTATCCAAAAGACGTTTTGACGACCGAAGCAATAAGGGTTCAAATGTTCGAAACATAACTCATGCAAAGAAAGTGAAAAAATCCTCTGCAATAAAAAAGAAGAAGCAACAGCCTTCTCATTTAACAGTTATTGAAGGCAAAAAAGGAAAAAAGAAAAACCGAGCCTTTTTCTAATAAGACCATTTTTTTAGAAATTCGTACGTTCGATTTCGACCTAGCTCTATTAGAGCTAGTTTTTTTTGTTCATCTATTTCAAATTCTGTTGAGACAATGTTTTCAACAGGTATAAAAACAATATTTTTTTCATGTCTTTTTGATATATGTCTACTATCATGTGCATCTTTCATGGTTTCAAATAGTGCGCTAAACATATCTATTGCATTATAAATTTTTTTGGGTGGAAGTTCCTGTTCATTTAAACTTAGCTTTATCCCAAGTACAGGTCTTTTCTTTGATTGTTGACTTTTTTGCTGAAAAAGCCAAATCGGAAAGTTACTAAGTACACCGCCGTCAACAAATATATTTACACCTTTTGCTGTTGTTAATTTAACAGGTTCAAAAAAGTAAGGAAGACTGCAGCTCATCCTCACTGCTTTTGCAACAGAAAAAGATAATGGTTCTATTCCATATTGATGAAGATCATCAGGTAACACAATTAAACGTCCATTTGTTAAATCTGACGCAATTACTCTTAAACTTCCTTTTGGTAAATCCGCAAATGTGGAAATCCCTTTGTTTCTTAGTTTTTGACAGATCCACTCTTCTAGTTTGCCCCCTCGATACAAACCTAAATTCCAATAAAGAGAAAGCCACTTAGTAAATGGCGATGGAAGGAATGACTTACGTGCATCTAACAGCAATTTCAAGTCTAATTCATCCATCATCTGTAAGATTTCATCGCTTCTATAACCTGCCATCACAAACGCACAGATTATAGAGCCAGCACTTGTACCTGCAAGGCGTTTAAATTCAAATCCACTTTTCTCAATCGCTTCATAAGCTCCAATCAGGGCAAATCCCTTTATTCCACCACCTGAAAATACACCATCTATTTGCATTTCTCCTCACCTTCCTCATTTATAGTGTAAGAGAAGAGAATGGAAAATAGACCAATCGAATTGTCTTTAGAAAGCCAATTAGTTACCGATATTTCATGAAGACAAAAAATAAAAAACCCTACTACTTAGAGTTTTTTAGAAATTTAATAATAAGTGTTATTATTTTCACCAATTACGAAATACCACCCAATTATTTCTACTCTTTCATTTTTGGATCAAGAACATCTCGTAACCCATCCCCCATTAAATTAAAACCTAGAACCGTTAGCATGATGGCTAAACCTGGAAAGAACAATGTCCATGGAGCCTGCATAAGGTACTGTTTTGAATCTGATAACATTTTCCCCCATTCAGGATTTGGAGCTTGAGCTCCTAAACCGAGAAAACCTAGTGCAGCTGCTTCAATAATAGCTGTTGCAATCGCTAGTGTCCCCTGTACAATGATCGGGGTCATACTATTTGGTAGAATATGGCGAAAAAGTATTCTGTTATCCCGCATCCCAACTGCTTTTGCTGCCATTATGTATTCCTCCTGCTTTACACTCAGAACTTTTGATCTGACGAGACGTCCAAAATTAGGGATATTAATAATGGCAATTGCAATCAGCGCATTTTGCAAAGATGGTCCTAGAATAGCTACAACCGCAATAGCTAGCAATATACTAGGAAATGCTAACATAATATCAAATATCCTTGAGATTATTGTATCAACCCATCTTCCGTAATAACCTGAAATAATACCAAGAAATGTACCAATTATCGCAGATCCTAATACTGAAAAGAATCCGACCCAAAGAGATATTCTTGCACCGTAAAGAACTCGGGAAAAAATGTCTCTACCGAAATCATCGGTCCCAAACCAGTGTTCACTTGATGGGGCTAATAATCGTTTTGACAGTTCTTGTTCTTTAAAACCATATGGGGCAATAATTGGTGCAAGTAATGCCAGGATAAGGAAAAAAATCACTAGACCTAATCCAACTAAGGCTAATTTATTTCTACAAAAGGTTTGCCATGCCTCTTTCCATGGTGGTGTAACCTGTTCTTCTGCTATTTTATTCAAACTATGAGGTTTATTTTTCACAACCTCCGCCATGGGTATCCCCCCTTTTCGTTATTGATGATATTTAATTCGTGGATCGATAATGGCATATAATAGATCGACGACTAGATTAATAAAAACAAAAATGGCTGCGATCATTAAAATTCCTGATTGAATAACCGGGTAATCACGGTAACTAATGGCATCATATAGATAACGGCCAATACCAGGCCACCCAAAGATTGTTTCAGTTAAAATCGCTCCTCCTAAAAGGAGACCTGTCTGTAACCCAATAACTGTTAATACTGGTATAATGGCATTTTTTAACGCATGTTTATATACCACCCAAAACATGTTTAATCCTTTTGCTTTCGCAGTACGAATGTAGTCTGATTTCATTACTTCAAGCATTGTAGAGCGTGTCATTCTCGCGATAATAGCCATTGGTATGGTAGCAAGGGCAAGGCTGGGAAGAATCAAGTGTTGAATAACCTGTACAAATTGATCTGTTCTCCCTTGAAGAATCGTATCAACCATATAAATATTCGTTATCGCCCCAACAGGATTTCTTACATCTTCCCTTCCTGTTGAAGGTAACCATCCTAATTCAATCGAAAACACCCATTGCTCCATTAATCCAAGCCAAAATATAGGCAAAGACACACCTATTAATGCCAAAATCATGGCAAGATAATCAAACCAAGAATTTGAAAACCACGCACTGATAATCCCCGCATTGACTCCAATAAAAATCGCAATAATCATGGCTACAAGTGTAAGTTCAATAGTTGCAGCCAGATATGGCCATATTTCTTCATTTATTGGCCCTCTTGTCCGTAATGATGTACCAAAATCCCCCGTAAAAAGATCTTGTAAATAATCGACATATTGGATATACCACGGTTTATCTAACCCTAATTCTTTCGTTAATGTAGCAATCGCCTCTTTTGTAGCCTTTTGTCCGAGAATGACCTGGGCCGGGTCCCCGGGAATTGCCCGAATAATGGCAAAAACAACTAATGTCATTCCAAACAAAACAGGTATGAGTGAAAACAGTCGACGGATGGTATAGGACAACATATGCCTGCTCACCTCTTTTTTATTAACATGTAGGTTTTGGTATTTTAACGCCCCCTTATAAAGGAGAAAGAAATCATGCAACTAGCTTTAAAAGTAAAGTTCACATAGGGATTAAGTTTACTAGGAGAGAAAAAGTGCCAATTCAATATTTTCAGGCGATCTAAGGGAGACTATGTCTCCCCCTCTAACAACTTTATTTAAATTCAACTTTTGTCAATGCTTCTGAGCCGGTAGGATGTGGGAAGTAATTAACAATATCACTCGTTCCAGCTAATAAAGGGGTAGAGTGAACAAGTGGAACCCAAGGTGCATCTTCATGAATAATCTCTTGAGCCCGCTTATATAATTCATTTCGTTTATCTTGTTCTGTCTCTTTTTGAGCATTAATTAATACATCATGAAGTTCATCATTACTATAGTAAGAATAGTTGTTGCTTCCGATACTATCTTTATCTAAGAGGGTATATAAGAAGTTATCAGGATCACCATTATCACCGGTCCAGCCTAACATGTATGCATCAAATTCCCCTTTTGCTGCTTTTTCCAGGTATGTTGCCCAATCAACTGACTGAATTTCTGCTTTGACGCCAATTTCCGCAAAAGATGCTTGAATAACCTCCGCAACCTTCATTCCTTCTGGCATATAAGGTCTTGCAACCGGCATAGCCCATAGATCCATGTCAAATCCGTCTGGATATCCAGCTTCCGCCAACAACTCTTTCGCCTTTTCTAAATCATAAGGATAATCTTCGATTTCATCGTTATATCCTTCAATTGAAGGTGGCATTGGATTCTTCGCTGTCTCCGCTTTTCCACCATAAAACGCATCAATTATTCCTTGCTTATCAATCGCATGATTTAATGCTTGTCGAACAAGCTTATTATCAAATGGCGGTCGATTTGTCGTAAAACCTAAGTATCCAACATTCATAGATGGTCGCTCAATTAATTGTAATTGATCATTCTTATTGACAGTCGCCTCATCAGAATTATTAACTCCATCCATTAAATCAATCTCACCGTTCGTTAAAGCATTTAGCCTTGCCGTATTCTCAGGAATAACCCTGAATATTACTTGATTTAACTTCGGAAATCCTTCCATCCAATAGTTTTCATTTTTCTCTAGTACAATACGGTCATTTTGCTTCCATTCTACAAATTTAAACGGCCCTGTACCGACTGGAATTTTTCTGAAGTTATCACCATGTTCCTCAACAGCTGTTGGACTTGCAATACCGAATGGTGACATGGCTAAATTTTTTAAAAATGGAGCTTGAGGACGATTCAAAGTAAATTCAACCGTATATTCATCTAGAGCTTTTACCTCTTTGATGACATGGCCTTCTTCCCCCTTAAATCCACCAAACATTGTGTAGTAAGGGAAATCATCCGCATTCCCATTCATCCAACGATTAAAATTAAAAACAACTGCCTCTGCGTTAAACTCTGTACCATCATGGAATCTTACACCTTGACGGAGCTTAAAAGTATAAGTTAAGGCATCGTCTGACACTTCCCACGATTCAGCAAGACCAGGATGTAATGTCGTATCTTGCTCACCATACTCTAGTAATGTTTCAAAAATATTCTCCGTTACTTTAAATGTTTCCCCCTCTGTCGTTGTAATAGGATCTAGTGATGTAGAATCCCCGCCACGCCCAAACACCAGCGTGTCCTTTTTGGTTTCCGAACTGTTTGAAGGCTGTTCTTCTTCACCCGCTTCTTGATTTGAATTACCACTACATCCAACTAGCAACATACTCAGTGTTAACAATG
>DASQMK010000254.1:0-20325 GCA_035645575.1 Metabacillus sp. | reverse complement strand
GATGTAATTCGCTTTTTAATTGATGGTGCATTGTATGAACGTTCTCCAAAAAAATGGACAATGAAGGACCGAATTCGAGAAACAGAACGTGAGCGCCTTCGCCAAGTTGGAATAATTCATGCGACAACTTCAAAAGAAATGCTCGTAAATGGGGGTTCTATTGTATTTAGCTCCTTTGAAAGTCTCGAACGTCAGTTAAGTAATTTAACTCACTGGACACCACAAATTTATATGTTTGGAAAAGAAAATAACGAGGGTCGAGTTTTAGAAAACATTCGTTTCATCACAACTGTTGGTGTTGACGTGGATTACAAGGTTTCAGTTGAGGAAATCATGTATACAGCAGTAATGGAAGGGCTACCTATTCCAAATTTGATTTTGGATACCCCACGTGGAGTTCAGTTTTTTTATAGATTCGATAAACCATTTGCCGGATCTTTAAAGGCACGTAGGGCTGCGAAATTAATTGGAGAAGAATTGAAGCGCGTATTTGTTAAAGGTATCAATGCAGACCCTTCTTGTAACACGCTTGGTTATTTCCGTATTCCTAGCGAAAATAACATTCTATTTTTCTCAAAAAACGCTGTTAATTCAGAATGGATTTTGGCTTGGGCGAAACGTAAAGCAAGGGAAAATAAACGTACCAGAATCGAGAGAGAAACAGCTATATACAAGAAGCAAGGAATTATGGATGATCCGGCTATTCGTTCAATTATTGATAACGTATTAATCAAGGGGCAGCGTGGACAAATCGGACGGAATAATGCAATATTCACCCTATCTCTTGCACTCAAATACGAAGGTAAAACAGAACAGGAAATTTTAGACCAAATGGACGAGTGGAATTCAAAACTACGTTACCCTTTAACTCATAATGAGGTAAAGCGTATTGTGAAAAGTGCTATGAAAGAGAAATATAAAGCCCCTAGCAAAGAATTTGTTGAGGAATTAGCAGGGGTTGAAATGAAATTTCGTTTTGATATTCGTACACCGAAAAGAGAACGACATGAACGTATACAAAGCCATTACAATGAATGGGAACAAGATATTATTTATTACCTTGAACAAAACTGTACACCGGATCAACCTTATTTAGCCGGGTCACTACGTACTTTAGCAAAGATGTTGGGTGAGTCCTCACCAGTTGCAAAAGCTATGGGCAAAAGCTCCCTAATTGATGTTTTGAAGCGTTCTAAACGCCTAATTGTAAAAAATAACGGTAAAAAAGGCAGAAATGCAGTTACATTTATAACGTGCCGCACCGTACTCATTAAAAGTCATAAACACACATTCAAAGCATTTTTACTAGACAAAGCACCTTATACACATGAGTTAGAACAAGGTCTAGCTTGCCATGTTCCGAACACTTCTCATAAGTGTATTGAGCCAACTTGTTCCATATCCGAGATTGATGATTCAGGGGGATAGTTTTGGTCAAAATAAATGGACGAACCCGTACAATATACCTATCGGTAGTAGCTTGCTTGTTTAAAACCATGTAGATATATATGTAAGTTACTTAGGTTATTTCTTGCGTATTATTTTAATTTTAATGTCTTTATTTGGTTGGGAAAGATTTATTAATTTTTTTATTATATCTTTGCTTATACCCTGTTCTGATAAAAGGTTTTTCCTTTTCATAACTATGCCACTCCCTTTCTAGTTGAATGTTTGTATTTTTATTCTTAACAGGATTAGAGGTTTTTAAACGTATATTTTTAGAACCCTCCCCTACTTTCATGGATTTATAGAATTATGTCTATTTGTCACTGGAATAGTTTAAGTGGGGGGAGGGCTGTACTGAGAGGGGGAGGGGGAGGAATATTGTTATTTAAACCATTGTTCAGATTGCACAAGTCTATTTGTGTTTTCTGTTACTATCTCTTTGTTCGTCTTTTGAATGTAGTGCTTCTTTGATCCTTGAAAACTGGATAATAATTTAATTAATAATAACTATTTTAGGGGAAGGAGTTTCCTTTGTGTGACTATGTTTCTTGCACTATTTATTATCGCCAATTGGGGGATATTTTAGTTCTAGTTTTTTAGGGTTGTCCGTATATTGTATTGGAAATATATCAATTTGTCTCTAGGATCATTAAGGGATGGGGGGAGTCTAGTGGATGCGATAAATCCAATGTTTTTAAAACCCGAAAAAGCCAAGAAAAACACTTTAAAACAGCCCATAAAAGCAAGGAAAAAGCCCATTACAAAGGCAGAAGGGCGAAAAGTACGTTGTGACAAAAAGTATCCGGTTAAGATTATGTTGACTCCCGAACAACGCAAGACTATACGAATTTTAGCGCATCGTAGGGGGATATGTCCTACTCACTATTGTACGGAATTGCTTCAAAGGGGGCTTTTACGTGATTATGATTATCCGGAATGTTCCTATCCTTCATCATCAAAATTATGCTATCCGGCTAAATTAGAGCAGGAATATAGAGATTTATTATTTCGTTACACCTTTAAGTGGGATTGTAGTCTGAAAAAGGCAGCACATCGAGTTTTTATGGGAGTGTTATCTTTAGAGTTGGAGGGGGGAAATTTAGATGAACTTTCATCTAAACGTGTATAAACAGGAGCTAGAGCTCCTTAGTGAACATCCCCAAAATTGGAGAGAACGTATAACCAGTGCGTTCTATAGGCGTATTTTACGCTTAGAAATGCAGAACTATCGGTTCATTGTTCCTTCATCCTACTACTTGCGAGGTGAAATGTTATGTGAGGACATTTCTGAAATCGGAGAACTTGATTATAAGCATGAGGATTTATTACATTTATTAGTTAATGATTTTCTTCGTAATGTACGTAGGCTGTCTGATCCACACCGTATCTATCACGAGTTATTACTTCGGGATCGTAGACCAATTAAAATAAACTCGAAAAGAAATATCACTACTAACAACCATACAAATACCGTTGAAATACAATTAAGGGTTCGGAGGAATATTGCATTAAGGTTGGAAGTGCTGCTTGCGGATATAACAGAACTGTATCCAGAAAGCGAGTTTTCAGTTGAGGGTGTTTTGGAAATTTTGTATTGCGACTTTATTGATGCCTTTAAGAGAGGCGAATTAAAAAATATTGTTGAGAGAATTGTTGAAAATGAGAAAGGGCAATGATGCTGTCTGTAGAAAAGTTTTCAGCAGCATGTCACTTTGTTCCATGCGACCGAAAACTTTTCGATTCTTTTTTTGAAAATTGGAAGTTTGTCCTGGAACGTTCCAGGACAAACCCCCTTCTGTTTTTTCTTTATTTCGCCCTTTTGCCTTCCGAACTGTACAATTTCGCAATTTGACTAGACTTCCAATTCGGCAGATTCTGCCTACCAAATTGGAAGTCAAATCAAATAGCAATCCAGTCAAGGGGCATCAAAAAGTTTTTGGCAGCCCTCCACTACGTTCCGAGTGGCCAAAAACTTTTTGATGGCTGAAACCCTTGACTGGATTGCTTTGCTCATTGTCCGTTCTCCTTGCCAAAAGGGCGAAAATAATCCCCTCTGGGGACTTTCTAATCGGAAGGCAAAAGGGGTGATAGAAGTAACGCTTGCAAAAAGTATATAATATTATTATAATCTAATCACAAAAATATATAATATTATTATAGTAGATGTTTGGGGGTGATCGAGAAGAAAGATAGGAACTCACTCTTTATCATTGATAAATAACAAACGATTAAGGGAAAAAGGGGAAATAAATATGAAAATTGCTGTAGGAAAGATTGATTGTAGAAAAGAACTTAGTTTCATTGAACCGATCCTTAATAATTCGGAAGAAGCACGTATCTTCAAAGACCAACTCATAGAGCATTGTTACCGGAATATTGAAGGATTTCGATACCAGTTATCACGAAAGGGTGAACCGTATGTAATTTTTATAACCATCGACTCAGATTGCGGTATCGAAACAAAACTATTTGAAGCACCGCTTAGTGACACATCCCAAACTCTCATTGAGGAGATCGAATTTCTGATAGCTATATTTAAGTTTATGAGCAGACATTTAGGATTTAGGGGGGGAAATCGCTATAAGCCTAAGGCGTACTGTTCTTAATAGGATTTATGTGGGGGGGAATTTATTCCCCCTTCCACGAAATTAATCTAAATTTAATTTAAACGAATAACAAACGATTAAGGGAAAAAGGAGAAATAAATATGAAGTTGAAGAAAAGGGTTAAGAAATTAATTTTAAAGTCAATTGTAACTACAGGTTGCCTATTAGCGAGTCTCGCAGCTTTGGGAAAGCATGAATATGTGGAGATTGAAGTTAGAGCCGGGGATAATCTTTGGTTGATCTCTGAAAGGTATGAATCTCATACTAATCTTTCAAATACTGAGTTTGTTAGATGGGTGGAACGTAAAAACAACATTATTAATGGTCGTATTTATCCTACACAGAAAATTATAATTCCAGTTAAGAGGGGGGATGTATGATATTAATGTATTATACTATATATTATTGTATTGTATTATATCATATTATATGGTATATTATCATTGTAATAAATGGATAAAGGTGGTTTGTGATGATAAATATACCATTGGAGGAAGTGGCATCTAACCTCAATGAAATTAGCTGGAGTATTTTAGAATCTCTCAGGGAAAAGTCCCTAAACTTTATTGAATTAAGAAGTAGACTTCAATTGAGTCAAGAGAAAGCATATAAGGAGCTTGCGAGGCTTGAAGGGGCTTGTTTAATTCATTCAAAAGTCGGTACAAAGGATCAACGTACCAAAATGTATTTTTTAACAACTTATGGTGAAAGTGTATTTAAGTTTAAATAGTAAGGGAACTAGGGGGTAATAGATATGGTAGTAAAATTATATGCTGAGGATACTCTTATTACCGGAATTGATGCAGGAAATACAACTCTAAAAATCTCTTTCTTAGATGAAACAGGAAATATTAAGGATTTTGCTATTCCAACATGTATTGCTCCTGCACCTTCAACGGCTATCGAAATGAAGGAACACAAACTATATGATATTGCAGCAGAGGAATTTCTACACGTACGAGTTCAAACAACTGCGTTAGATGCGGAAGAACGAGATTCAACTTGGTATTGTGGTCTGTATGCTCAAGATCAACAAAATGTACGCCAACCCAAAGTCAATAATGGTGCTGCTGAACAGAAGTTTAGTGATAGCAATAAGGCGGTTTTTGTCATCCCTACATTGGTTTCAATTGCGGTTGCAGCAATGAAAGCCGGAAAAATACAAGTTCGTGTTCCTCTATTCATTGGGGAAACGGTTGAGAGTTATAAGAGGCGTAAGGATAAGTTAATGGATCTGTTTCTAGGGAAACACTTTGTAACGTTTATTGATGGCGTATATAAGGACAAGTCAGTGGAAATTGAAATCGTAGATGTAGAAGTTGAAGTGGAATCTGTTACAACTTCGCTAGCAATTGAGTTTACCATTGTTGATGGGAATTGTGTTGATACAGAACTAGGGACAAAGATTGGACAAAATTATGCCCTTGCGGACTTGGGGGCGGGTACAACGGATGTAGCTGTATTTACGGAAAAAGGTGTAGATAAAAGAAAAACACATGGAACGAATATAGGTACTAATTCATACATTGATGCGATGATCAGAGAAATTGCATTAATGGATGAATTTAAGGAAATTAGACAACATTTGTTAAGCAACGGATTTAAAGATGAAGAAGCTGTACCATATCGGTCGCGCGAAAAATTTGTAAATGAGATAATCCGACCACAAATTGATAAGATGTTATTAAATGAGGATAAGGAATATAAACCTACTTATAAATTAAAATGGGGATGGATCAAAAATATAGATGTAACCCCTATCGTTGAGAAATACCTGAGCCAGTATGCAAATTCAGAAAAGAATTCCTTGCTATTAACGTATGCCGACTTAGATGTAGATAATTTCTTAGTTGTCGGTGGGGGTGTTCTATTCGGGTATTATAATGGTTTAAAAGATCTAGAGGATAAGTATAATATGATCTTTCCAAGTTTAAAAGACTCGCAGTTCTTCACGAGTCGTTCATATCTAATTGCGAACTATCTGAATCAATATGAAAAATACGCAACAGTTGAAAATTAAACGATAGCAGCAGATTTTAAATCTGCTGCTCTTTTAAAAAATGGGAGGTTAGAACATGGGAAGAACACCAAATGGAGAAAACGGTTATATGCCGGGGGTACAATGTCCTTTCACACCATCGAGAAAAGCGACATGGACAGGGACTTTTAACAGTTTATTAGAACAGGAAGGAATTTCTAGAAATAAGCTGACTGAAAAATTGATTCAGGAAGCACTAGAAAACAGGGGAAAAAGAGTTGTGACCTTTGATTGCAGTGAGTTGAGTGTTGAAGAAGCAGAGTTGCTGCAAAATCCTGTAATTCAAAAAATGGTTATTCAAATGATTCGGAGTCTCAGTAATCAAATCCCATTTCCAACATCTCCTACCCACTTTAATAGCACTGTACAACAGGGAAATGTCAATCCAAACGTATTACCAGAAGTAGCAGCGACACAGGAAACAGTTGCTGCAATAGCAGAAAAAAAGGATATAGGAATAACGAAAAAGGAACAGGGAAACAATATAAACTCAAAGGCACTGGAACGCTATAGAAAGATTAAAGGCACAATGAATGGTTAGGTGGTATATGTGATAAAAGATAAAAAAGTTGTTTAAAAACTGGAGATACCACTGAATAGTTGACACAAAATACGAAGTAAAAAAAGAGGGTAAATTTCCCCCAAAAAAATGATGAGGGGTGTAGGAAAAGAATGATTCATGTTGCTGAAGATGGTCAGTTGTACGTTGATTATGATGCGCTTGAAGCTGTGACTTCTCCCAAGTTTGTTGATGATGTTAAGTTTGTTTTTAGTTCTTGTTTTCGCTCTGTCAAGAGTGTTCGTTTTTTTGATTTTGAACGTTATTTTGTTCTGTATGTGCTCGATGATCTTGGCTTCTTTCACATTTATTCTTACGATCGTGAATCCTCTTCGCATTCGGTTTCATCCATTTCTCATTCTGATTTTATGACCCTTCTCGATATGTTCAAAGAGGTTTACGGTGAATGACGACACGACACTGTTTCGTTTTAGAAAAATTATGTGCAGTAAATATGTGAAGGAAGAAGATACTTTTCAGGATTTAAAAAAATAATTTAGATTAAATGTAATCTAAATGTAATCTAAATGTAATTTAAATTTAGATTATATTTAGATTATTTTTTGTCGAAAAGCTATTTTTTAAGCCCCTACACTTTTTAAATTTAGGTACATAATTAAAAAATACTCTAAAAATAGATTAATTTTTGTTGGATATAGATTAAAAATAGATTAATTTATATTAAATTTAATTTAGATTAAAAATAGATTAGATTAAATTAAATTAGATTTAATCTATTTTTTTAAAAGTTTCTATTGAAGCCCCATACTTTTGTTTTTGGGGGGTATATTTTTAGTGCAATTGGACACGATTTTAACATTTCGGTACCAGTTCCTTCTATCCAGTTCCCTAAATTTCAGTCCGACATGAACGGACTGTCTTTTTATGCCTATTTATATTTCAACAAAGATGTATGTTTTGAAAAAATAATACCGTTCAAAAATTGAACGGTACTAATGGTTAGAAATATGTTATTATTGCGGGGGTTAAGTATGTCTTTTGAAATAATCTTCAAAAAGATAAAGAAGCAACTGGCTAAATTTTAGATCAGGTAACTTTGTTAATAGAGCCTTATATACCTTATGTAGATGAATTAATTCTTCTTTGATAAAACTTGTTCTGATTGTAATAGTTGATTTCTCAAATAGTTCATTTAATTTGTATCGGTTGATGATAAGATTAGCGAGATCCTCAACTGGTAAGTTCATATAGAAAAAGAGTATCTCTTTTGTTTGTTGTGCGTATGTTTTATTTTGTGTTTGTTTTATCTTTGTCATTTTATTTTTATTATCTTTGAAGATATGTATATCGGTATTTAATTTCATTACAATCATCCTCTTATTCTTGTATAAATATTAATACCTTTATTATACTATAACTAAATTTATATACAAATAGAGGAATAGGAGGAAAATATATGGATAACAGTGAGTATACGAAACAGGATATGATAGAGACTTCAGTAGCGTTAACTAAAGAATCAGCAAAAAAAATATACGAATTATTAAAATCAATTTTAGAGAAATTAGCTGAAAAGTTACTTGGTAAGGATCAATCGAATATTGAATTAACCAATGACGAAAAAGAAATTCTAAATTACTTATTAAAAAATCCTGAAACAGCGAAAGAAATTTTTTCAAAATTGATAGACGAAAAAATACAATCGAATGTTGAAAAGCTCCAAGGTCATACAACAAATATTTATATCCAAATGAATGGAATGAGGAACCAAATAAATTTTAGTACTCCTAATGGGATCGAACAGTTAAATGCAATTAATACTCTGGAAAAAATGATACTAAATAAAGAAAAAGGTATTATGGGCTTATTAAATGATGTGAAAGAAGTAGAGCAGCATGAGAAAGATAAAACTAACGAGGAAAAGATAGCTGATGAAAAAGAATTGGTTAAGGAAACGAAAGAAATTGAAATTGAAATAGAAATGTAAAATAAAAAGCTAGGCACAAATGAAATTTGTGGCCTAGCTTTTTTGATTCCTTAGTTTTTAAAGTGTGTTGAAGATATATTCAAAAAGGGGGATGGATCAATGTTGTTATTTTTTAAGATGATTTGGTTTATTTGCAACTATAAATCGGGAAAAAATCTTAAATAGTTCTTCTCTTTCTTCCAGTGTTAGATTTTCAATTTCCAAATATTTTTCCGCAAGAGCACCAGTTTGAATTAATCTCCTTGCTCTTTCTTTTCGGTATTGTGCCTTTGTTTTTGATTCAATACTTTTCTTGAGTATACGTTGCAGCTTTTTTAGCTCACTGATCTCGTTTTGAATTTCTTCTAGTTTCCTGTCATTAGTACTCATTTTGTACAACCGTTTCCTCATGTTTAGTAAGAATTTCTTTTACATACGGTTTAAGTTCATTAATTAGAGAGATCGCCTGTTCTTCGCTTTCAATTTCCCATTCCTCAAATAAATGTTTACCAACATTGTACCTCATTTTATTTTCGAGTTCTTTTTTCTTTTGCATAAGATTTTTAATTTGTTCTTCAATGCTTTCGATTTTTTCTTTTTTACTTACTTTCGCCATTATATCACCACCTTCTGATATATATTGTATTTATTGCCATAGATGTTTTCAAGTGGTATAATTAGGTCACGAAGGAACTGAGTGCCCATTTACACACCCTATAGAACGGGTGCTTCAATGGGTACTGGTGACTAATAAAAAATCTAGTCACCAGTGTAGCGTTGTCTACGACAATAACCCTACGGGAGAAAAATTGAAAGGGGGTAAGATTAATGAGTTTATATTACTTCCACACAAAAACAATCAATAGAGGTAGCCAATCCGCAGTTGCGAGTGCTGCCTATCGAAGTGGAGAATCTTTGCATTCTGATTTCGATGGCGAAGTAAAATCCTATAAAAAGAGAGAAGTACAACCTGATTCATTTATTCTTGCCCCTTCACATGCTCCTGAATGGGTATATGATCGTGAAAAATTATGGAATGAAGTTGAAAAAGTTGAATCTAATTGGAACAGCAGATTAGCGAGGGAAGTATTAGTAGCCTTACCAGTTGAATTAACTAATGAACAACAGAAAGAAATGCTAAAAGAGTTTGTTATTGAGAACTTTGTTAATAGGGGAATGGTTGCTGATATTTCCATACACAGAGATAGAGAACATAACCCTCATGCTCATATTTTGTTGACGACAAGACCATTTAATGAAGATGGAACTTGGGGGAATAAAAAGAGAAAAGAATACTTAAAAGATGAGAATGGAAATTATATCTTTGATGAGAAAGGTAGAAAGAAGTATAAAACCATATCCTTAACTGATTGGGATCAAAGAGAGACTTTACTTGAATGGAGAAAAAATTTTGCAGAAAAGATTAACGATTATTATAAAGAATATGGAATAAACGCAAGTGTTTCTCATGAAAGTTATGAGAAACAGGGTATTGATAAAATTCCTCGACACCGACTTTCAAGAGAGGAATATCAAATTGAAAAAAGAGAGAAAGAAAAAGCTGAAAAAAATGGAGTAGAATATAGGGCTAAAACCTATTTTGGAAAATTAAATCAGGAAATTGAAAAAGTAAATCGCAAACTTGAAATTATTAAGCAGAAAATTGTTTCGCTTTCTGATTACCGTAGGCAAGTTCAAAACGAAAAAATCAATGAGCTTAATAATATTCGTAAGTCTATACAATTATCGCAAGAGGACTGGAAAGCGATTAAGGTTGTTGCTAATCGTCTAAATGGTTTTGTTGATCTTAGGAGTGCAAAAGATAACCTCAATAAATTGGGGAATTGGAAAAAGAAATTGGAATATAAAGAATGTATGTTGAGTGCAGAAGAAAGAACGCTTTTAATTGCAAAACAAACTTTTGAAAAAGAACCTAGCAAAACATTGTTATATGGTTTTATTCCAAGTAACTTTAAGCAACAATTTAATGAATTGTTATCGCAATTCAATGAGAAAAAAGCAAAGCATGAAGAAGCTGTTAAAGCATTTAATGACATATACACTATGTCTGAAAGAGTTTATGAAATTCAAAAAGAGTTTACCGTTGAAGAATTTAGATTTTTATATCCAAAGTATGATGCTTTGATCAAAGAAGATAATGAGAAAACTTTGGAGATCAAGGCTAAATACGTTGAATTATTTAGGGAGGAAGGAACTCTTAGAAAAACAATTCCAGAGTTTGAGAATGAATTCCATAAGTTGAGTTCTGAAAATGTTCGATTGGAGAAGATAATAGAACAATGGAAAGAGATTAATCAATCGTTAGTGATACTCGAAAGAACGAAAGAGAAAAGGAAGGCAGAATATAGGGCACACTACAATAATTATGAACCTAATAATGTATATTCTTCCTTTGTGAAATATCAGGAATCCTTACAACAATTGAAGGATAAGGAAATTGAGAAAGGAGAGTTACAATCAAAGCTATTTAAGGAATTTAGGCAGCGATACCCTCATGTTGATGTAACTTTCCTTGAGAGAATAGATCCTAAAGTACAATCTAAGCTGCTTGAATTACATCTGAGAGGGGAAAATACTGGAAGTATCACAGATGATTTAGCGATTCTTCGAGAGGAACACAGGGCGATCAAAGAAACCAGTATGCTATATGATAACGAATTTGAACAAACAGAAAATAATAACTCAGATAGTACAGGGTTTTTATTTGATCAACTTATTAGAAATGCTCAAAAGCATGAGTCTAAAAATGATGAACTGGAAAGAAAGAGAAAAGCAAGGAGAGCTAAGAAGCTGTATAGAGAGATTGGGGAGATTGAACTTTAGGAGGGATTTAGTTGAAGGAATTAGATAAGCGATTTTGGAGAAAAGTATTCGGTACTATAATTTTAACCTTAATGCTTTCTTATACGTTTTTAGGGGTGTTAAGGACACTCCTAGAGTTTACTGATTTCGAGAAGAATATACTGGATTTTAAAAACACAGTTCTTTATTTCAAAAAACTAGATAATGACATGAAAATGGTTTTTGCGATTTTTGTAAGTTTAATAACGGTCTTTATCGGTAAGAAGATGGGGTTCTATAAACGGAAGTATGAAGATGCTAGTGACTTTGGGGTGCATGGTACTTCACGTTGGGGGAAATTTGAGGAATTGCTTAAAGGTGAGGCGATTGCTAAAAACAATAAGTACAGTTCAAAGAAACTTTTTAAATCCTTGTCTATTGAAGATGGACTTATAATCGCCAAGAAACCGAATGAAAATAAACTCTTAATAATTCCCAAAGATACAACTGTTGACAACCGTAATGTATTGGTAATTGGATCGTCCGGATCGGGAAAAGGGCAAAGTTTCGTGTTCCCTAACCTAATTAATAATACGGAAGATACGATGATAGTAACTGATCCAAAAGGAGAATTATATGAAGCAACACACCAATTAAAGAGGGATCAGGGGTATGAGGTATATCAAATCGACTTTATTAATTTTGAAGCAAACGCCTATAACCCCCTTGATTATGTAGAAGATGATCAGAATGCTATTGCAATTGCTAAAACCATTTCTAAGAACTCAAAAAAGGATGATAAAGAAGATTACTTCTTTAACACAGCAAAAGATTTACTGGCAGGGTTGATTATCTATTGTAAAGAAAAAAATTCTAAAGCAAATATACCAGTCGATGTGAAAAGAGAGTTTTACAAGATTTCAGACGATGAAAATTATTTAAGGGAATTATGCGAGGAAATTGGTGAATCACACCCTGCATATAATCTGCTGAAAGACGCTAGTGTTGCAGAAGGAAAAACAAGGACAAGTATTCTTTCTTCTTTTGCACAACAAACAGCCATTTTTTCGCTGCGAAAGATTGCTAACATGACCAAACATAGTGATTTTAATTTTAGGGATTTCCAAAAAAAGAAAAGTATTCTATATATCAAAATTAGAATGGACGACAACCCATTCACTCCATTAACGGCAACGTTCTTTGACCAATTGATTAGCGTTTTTTATGACATCGCAGACGAAAACCACTCAAGACTTCCTATACCATCTATATTCTTATTAGATGAGTTTGCAAATATTGGGAAGATAGAAAAATATGGACGTGTCTTAGCAACTTGTCGTGGTCTAGGGATGAGTATGTGTACTGTTATTCAGGATATTGCACAGTTAGAGGGTATTTACGGAAAAGAGTTAGCAAGAACCATTATTTCTAACCATGATACTGTCTTATATCTTCGTACCAAAGACATAGAAACAGCAAAATATTTTTCCAACCTTGCCGGGGAAACCACTGCCAGAATGTACACTGGATCTACTAGTCAACAAGGGGGACTCTTTTCCAAAAACTACAGTCATTCATCTTCAAAAACGGAGCAATTCGTGAAAAAGCCACTTATTACAGAAGGTGAATTAATTAATATTCGCCCGGATACTTGCTATGTCTTTGTGTCCGGCTATTATCCTTTAAAATTAGAAAAATCATTTCAATATAAAATTTACGGAGATTTTCTCTTTGGGAAGGATCGAAAACCGAATTACCATTCCCATCGAAGCATGTACTTAAAGTTCTTAGGTGTTGAACACATTGAACAAAGTATGATTACACCGATAAATAACTCTACAAGATCAGATGAAAATGATGATTCAGGTGATTCTAGGTTAAATACTGAATATCAATCGGATAATCATAAAGAAAACGAGCAGATAAGTAAAAAACATAAGGCTGCACAAGTTGAAGTTGTTCCTATCAAGGAAGAGAAAAAAGTGGACCATCTTATTGAAGAATTAGCTAGTAACTATCTAAGAGAAGTGATGATGAAGGACAATACCGCGAAACAAGAGGTTACAGCAATTTCTCACGATAACTATTTGGGACAATTTAATGAAATGTCCGATGTACAAAATGATCTAGAAGAATTAACGAACATTCTTGATAACCCAACGCTTACTGAAGATATTAAAAAAGCTATGGAGTATATTGAAGAAATCGAAAAGTACGAAAAGGTGAAACAATACGTTGATGATGAGGAAAAATTAGAAAAACTATTTGAAGAAGCGTTTGAATTAGAAAGAGAAAAATTAACTGAAATACTGTAGGGAGGTGAGAGGATTTAAAAAGTGGACAAGCATAACGTAATATTTTAAAACTACTAAAAATGAAAGGGGATATAAGATTATGAGAAAAAAATCATTAGTCATGTTAGGATTAGCCGCATTAATTGGATTAAATCCAATTGCGAATGACGGAGAGGTTTTAGCAAAAACTCAATTAAAAACGACTGTAGCCAAAAAACCGGTGCCAAGTAAACAAGAGATAATGAATTATTTAGTGGCATACCTTAAAAAGAATCCGTTTCCGAATCACAAACCTGAGCAATTACCTTATTATTTACGGAACTTGGTTAATGATTATATAAAAAAATACTCGTTACCAGTTGTTCCTTCTCCTAAGTTACCATACCCTGATCAAAAAGAACTTCTAAACTTCTTAGTAGACTACATCAAGAAATATCCAGTACCAAACGATAATCCTCAAAAACTACCGGAGTATTTATATAAGCTATTACTAGATTTACAAGGGAAATATTATCCGGTGTCATCTAAATAATTAAATACTATGTAATGTTTTTTCTTGTTTGAGATTCTTGGAGGTTAAAAATGATTGTTATTTTAGCTGAAAAACCAAGTCAAGCTAAAGCCTATGCAGATATATTTAGTAACGTTAAAGGGCAAGAAGGTTACTATCAAGTACCTTCTTGTTCTATATTCCCAAAGGGTGCAAAGATAACATGGGGAATTGGACATCTAGTTACTCTAAAAGAACCCCATGAATATAACGAATCATGGAAACACTGGAGAATGGAAGATTTACCTTTACTCCCGGAAAAGTTTCAATTCAAAGTAGCAGATGATAAAAAAAAGCAGTTTAAAATTGTCAAGAAATTGCTAGATGAAGCAACACAAATTATTATTGCTACTGATTGCGACAGGGAAGGGGAAAATATCGCAAGGAGTATTATCCATTATGCCGGAGCTTCCCATAAACCCATAAAACGTCTGTGGTTCAATAGTCTAGAAGAAGATGAATTACTACGTGCTTTTCGGGATCTTAGGGAAGGGCAGCAGTATATATCCTACTATCATGAAGCTCAGGCAAGACAAATCAGTGATTGGATTGTAGGTCTTAATGCTAGTCGGTTATATACTTTGCTCTTTAAAGAAACTGGGATTAAAGAAGTGTTTCCGGTAGGAAGGGTACAAACACCTACATTGAAGCTAATTTATGATCGGCAAAGGGAGATTGAAGGATTTGTACCTAAACAGTTTTTTGAGTTAGAAGCAATTTTTACAACTCAAAAAGGATGTTATAAGGGAAGGTATGTAGAAAAGACTGATACTAAAGAGGAAATGTTAAAAAAGTTGGTTGAAAATTCAATTGTAGAGGGAAAGGAAAATAAAGCTAAGATACATGAAGTAAGAAAAGAAATAAAAAAATTAAATCCTCCAAAACTGCACTCACTTTCATCTTTGCAGTCCCTATTGAATAAAAAGTACAAATATAGTCCTAGTCAAGTTTTAGCAATTGTTCAAACACTATACGATACACCTTTAAAGTTAGTGACATATCCAAGAACGGATACACAATACATTACTGAACATGAATTTAACTATTTAAAGGAGCAACTACCTTCATACCAACGTCTAGTGAATCATGTCTTTGAACCTTGCTCTTTGCAGCCAAATAAACGATATGTAGATGGTAGCAAAGTACAAGAACATTATGCAATCATTCCAACAAGAAAGATACCTAGTCTCGAAACCTTAAATTCATTAACAAATGAGCAGAGGATTGTCTATTTTGAAATACTAAAAAGTGTACTTGCTATGTTTCATGCACCATATGTTTACGAAGAAACGGTTATCCAAACTGAAATGAATAGCTTCTTGTTTGTCACTAAAGGAAAAGTGGAAAAGGAAAAAGGTTGGAAAGAACTCTACGGAGATGGGACTGACGGGACCGATAAAACAGATGAACAACCGACATTACCGGAAGTAACAAAGGGGGAGTTTTGTACTGGTAAAGTTTCTATTCACGAAGGAAAAACAACTCCACCTAAACGGTACACACAAGGACAATTGATTGATGTTATGAAAACTTGTGGGCGCATAGTAGATGAATTATCAGATGAGGATAAAGAGATATTGAAAAATGTTGAGGGATTAGGGACAGAAGCAACAAGAAGTACTATTATCGACAATTTGATTAAGCAGAATTATATCGAAGTGAAAAAGAATCTAGTCTATGTAACTAAAAAGGGAGAAATTCTTTGTAAGCTGTTAGAGGGAACGTTATTAACCAAGCCGGAGCTTACAGCAAAATGGGAATCGTACCTTCAAAAGATAGGACAGGGTGAAGGAAAAAAGGAAGTTTTTATTGCGAATACGATCCGGTTTATTAAGGAAACGGTGCAAAGATCTATAGAAACCATTAAAAAGGTAGATGTAGAGGCGGATGTAGGTGCTATAAAAGCAAAGGATAATATCGCTCTATGTCCAGCCTGTAAAAAGGGATACGTTGTAGAAAAAAACGGTTTTTATGGATGTACTGAATATAAGAATGGCTGCAAGCAAACATTCCCACAAAAGATCTTAGGAAAGAATATAACCAAGTCACACGTAAAGCATTTATGTGAGAAGGGAAAAACAAATAAGATAAAAGGATTTAAAGGAAAAACAATTTTTGATGCCTATCTCGTATTGGAGGATGGAAAGATTAATTTTTCCTTCAAGTAAACAATTTCAGAACCGGATGTTGTCTAAGGACGTTCCGTTCCAGTACAACTCCCTTTCGCAGAATAAAAGTCACATTAATAATCGGAGTTTAGTTTAGGAGTAGATGAAAGATGGAATTTGTGAATCTTCAACCGTTAGACGACAATCATTATAGACAGTTTTTATTAAGGGTTCTTAATGACGACAAAAATCAGTTAGCTCTAAAACTAGCAGACTATCAAGATGTGTTAAACCTTTATTTTGAAGAACAATCGAATAGAAGAATCATTCACGTTCAATTAGATATGGAAAATAAGGTAATACGCAGCAAGCCTTATCAAATAGGAATTTTTGATAAATATCTTAATGGTGAGCTTACTTTGCTATATGGCGAAACAAGAAGTGAACGGTTATTTTCGGAAATCAAAACGGAAGTCGAAAGGTTGAAATCCTCGTCAATCACATACAATCCAGAATTATTTAGTGAGAATATCCAATTATTTGACTCTATAAGTCTCAATCCGAGTAAGGAAAACATCGAAATACTTTACACCCACTATGAAAGTACATTACAGGCAATTGACAAAATAAAGGGCTTATTAAACAAGATCGAGGAATACAAGGATCTTTATGTAAAGGACACAAACATATTGGAATTTAATGAGGTTTCCAATTTATTTGAGCAGAATTCAACAGTTGACATTTATTATGATAGTTGGAAGGAAATGTTGAATTTATACAACAGGCAGCTTGATTTTATTAAGACAGCATTAAAATATGAAACTGAGAAATGTATAAACGAACTACAATTCTTTGGAAACGTGTGTTTAGAACGTGATGCTCTTAGTCTCTCAGAATTTCTAGCGAAAACACCGAAAGAATTTATTAACTTTACAGATTCTCTCCCTTATGTAGCTGAATCTAGCCCTAATAATTTACTCGATTACATAAGAGCGAATATTCAGGGCTATCTTGATTGTGAGTACATCACTTACTCACTTCAAAAAAATGACTTGTATAAACAAATGGAAAAAGATAATAGTCTTTTTTACGAGGATTCCAAATTAGAGAAGTACCTTAATAAATTAAAGGATTCTTTAGCTCACTCAACCTTGGAAACTATTAATCAACAGATGAAGGAGATTTATGGAGATAAGTTTATTTTATTTAAACAGGAGGAAATTGAGCCAAGAGCCTTAATTGAAAAACTAAGTCCGGCTATTTCACTTGAAACGTATAGTCCGGTTGAGTGTTATCAATATATGAAGAATAATGAAGTGCTAAATAAAAAGGATCAAGATATAAAAAATTTTTGGGAAAGCAAGTGTTTTTCAATACTTGAGGAATATTTGAAACAAAAAGGGATAATAAATGATTATAGTAACCTTATAAAAACTGACCAAGAATTTAAGGAGTTAAGGGAAAGAATATACTCACTAACAGACAATGTAAATGATTTATCAAAGCCTAGTATTGATAGTGCTGCTAAACAAATTAGGCAATCAATGAACCGTTTCAGCGAATATGCTATTGTGGCTCATTTGGACTTAAAAAGAAATTTCGCTGAACCGGAAATTAACTTTAAAAATGAACAGCATGAGCAATACTATAATCGTTTACGAGTAGCACATCAGTTTATCCTTGAAAAATTGGTAGAACTTAATGCGATGGATAACTATATACAGTTTGTTGAGAAAGGTCTTGGGAATCAAAAAGAAATTGAACATGAACTCGATTAAGGGGAGTGAAGATTCATGTTATATCAAAACCATGAGATTTTAGGAACGGATAAGCCGATCTTTAAGGAAAAAGAAGAAGATCATTATACCTATGAAGAAGTACTACATCTAAACGGAAATCTAAATGATTTTATACATGTTGGATATGTAAAAGTACAAACGAGGGGACATGTCTTTTTTGAACCAGTATATCGTAAAAGGTACTAAGTTTAAGTCGTAGGGGTGGATATAGATGGCTGAGAACAACTTCATGTCAGTCCAAGATGTAAATAAGAAATTAGATAAAGGCTTGGAAATGGTCTTTCAACAGGAACGGTTTAAAGATTTATTAACTTTGATGTCCCGTTTTCATAATTACTCTATAAATAATACTATTTTAATAATGACTCAAAGACCGAATGCCACAATGGTACAGGGATTTAAAGGTTGGCAGGAGTTAGGTAGGCATGTAAAGCAAGGTGAGAAAGCAATTAAGATATTGGCACCGATGTTTAAGAAGGTGGAAATGGATAAGATTGATCCAATTACAAATAAACCTGTAATTAATGAAAAAGGGGACGTAATAAAAGAAAAGAAGGATGTACTGATTGGGTTTCGTTTAGTTAGTGTATTCGATGTATCTCAAACTGATGGTAAAGAAATACCGTCAGTTAGAGATTTTATTGCGAGCGAGTTGAAGGACGAGGAAAATATAAGCAAGCTCTATCGAGACTATTTTCAACATATAAAAGAAAATTACCATTATGATATAAAAGAAGCACCGACTGAAAAAGGTGTTGGGGGCTATTTTGACCGTAAAACAGATGAAATTGTAATAAGTAGTAATAATACTAAAAATGATGCAGAGAAATTCCGAGTGCTTATTCATGAATTTGCTCATGCACAACTTCATCATACACAGAGCGAGTTAAAGGATCTTCCGCGCGGGCATAAAGAAGCTCAGGCTGAAAGTGTTGCATACATTGTTAGCAATTATTACGGATTAGAAACAGATGATACATCATTAGGCTATATTGCGACATGGGCGCAAGATTTAGAGCTTGCTAGAACAGCTATTTCGGAAATACAGGAAGTTGCTAATAAGATTATTCAGGAACTAGATGAATTGCAGCGTGATAAAATACTAGAATTTTACAATAGTCAAGAAAAGGAATATAACGATGTAAAGAATTATTTAGCGAATCAATTTAATCTAAATTTAGATGATTTAAAAGACCATAGTAACCACCAATTAGAGATACTTCATAAAGAGAGTGGTATGGTTATCTCAGCGAGGCTTGAGTACTCAGAGAAAAATGAAAAATTTCATCTAAGGACACAAAAAAATATGATTATCCCTCTATCAGAGTTACATGAAAAGGGGAATTATTTTGTTACAAATAAGGAATTAGAAAAAGATAAGGTAGTGGAACTCTCAGAATATCGAAGAATTCCTGATTTTCTACGAGTTACAAATGTCGGGAATAAGTATGTGGTAAATTTGATTGGGGGAACAGAACTTGTTTCAAGGGAGTTTACTAATAAAGAGGACGCAGATAAGCATTTCTTAAAATTGGCTTTAGCGCAATCATTGCACCACCAATCTTTCATTAAGTCCCAATTAAAAGAACAAACTCACTTAAAAGACTATTTTGTTAATCTACAAAAAGAAGTCAACGAGAATGTAAGTAAATATCTAACACATAACACAAATAAAGTTTTTGTTCCTCAAAAAGAAGATGGTACAACAATTGGATGGGCGTTGATGAAAAATAAAATTACGAGTATTGAGAAATTGGAAGAATACGCTCATTCTCAAAAATTTATTGCGAGTTTTCAAAAACTACAGAGTGCCATTGAGAATACAGTGAGAGGGGAGCTAGAGCAAACCTCCGTTGTTAGTGACCTAAAGGTAATGAAATCAAGAGCCGGTTTTTACGTAGGAAGAACAATTACCGAAGGAGATCATGAAATGCCTTATAGTCGGGAATCTGAATATTTTAAGACCGAGAAAGAAGCCCAAAAAGCCCTAAATGAGCGAACAAAGGGAAAAGAAATTGAAATGGAATTGTAAGCTAATATCAAAGGTGGATCGTCCTGAGACATTTCTGTTTTGGGACGATTCTCTTTTTGTTTGTATGCAAAAAGTTTTCAGCAGCATGCCACTTTGTTCCATGCGGCCGAAAACTTTTCGATTCTTTTTTGAAAGTCGGAAGTTTGTCCTGGAACGTTCCGTCT
>DASQMK010000253.1:0-8580 GCA_035645575.1 Metabacillus sp. | reverse complement strand
AAAATGTCGCAGAAATGGCTGCAAAAATAGAAAAAGAATATAAATCGTTAGATATTTTGTTCAACAATGCAGGAATTAGCGGGATTGGTCCTTTACATGAAATAGAATTAAATACTTGGAAAAAAGTACTTGATGTTAATGTTACGGGTGTATTCCTTGTTTCAAAAGCGGTTGTACCTTTCATGATGAAAAACAAAAATGGTTCAATCATCAATATGTCATCATGTATTGCAGAAATAGGATTAGCAAATCGAGCATCCTATGCAGCAAGTAAGGGAGCTGTCTTATCATTAACAAAATCAATGCAAGTTGATTATGCCCCGTATAACATTAGGGTAAATGCCTTAATGCCAGGGACGATTAATACCCCTTTTGTTGAAGACTACTTATCAAAAGATCCTAACCCGGAGAATGCCATTGCAAAGATTAAAGAACGACAATTGAGTGGAGATTTGGGAAAGCCAATAGATGTAGCATATGCAGCACTATATTTAGCTTCCGATGAATCGAAGTTTATGATGGGATCCCCGTTTATGATCGACGGCGGAGTTGTTAATGGTAAATCTAGTTAAGTAGAAATCTAGTAATAACTTTAATTCAAACATGTGGAGGTAACATACCATTGAAATTATTAACTTTCAAACTAGAAAACAAGCTAAAGCTTGGAATTAAAACTGAAAAAGGTGTTTTACATGTTGAAGAAGCGGCAAAACGTTTGAATTTGGAAGTACCTAGTTCAATAGAAGAAACTCTTCATAATCATAGCAAGGTTGAAGCTCTTCAAGAATTAGTAAAAGCAGGGCTAGAGCAAGGAGATGAAAGGATCTTTTTAGATGAAACAGAAATTACGTTTGGACCGGCTGTTCCTAAACCAGGGAAGATCATTTGTGTAGGGCTTAATTATAAAAAACATGCAGAAGAATCAAATATGCCATTGCCAGAATACCCAATTCTTTTTAATAAATTCGACAATACCATTTCAGCCCATAATGACACAATCAGTCTGCCATTCAATTCTTTAGAAAATGATTATGAGGCTGAGTTAGCTATAGTAATTGGTAAGGAAGCAAAGCGTGTCTCAAAAGAAGATGCTTTGGATTATGTTTTTGGCTATTGCAATGCAAATGATTTATCTTCTCGCGATTTACAATTCCGTACTCCTCAATGGTTATTAGGTAAATCTTGTGATGGGTTTAGCCCTATAGGTCCATATTTAGTCACGAGTGATGAGGTTGGTAATCCAAATGAGTTGAATATTAAGGCAATTGTTAACGGAAAGATACGACAAAACTCTAATACGTCAGATATGATTTTTAAGTGTCATGAAATTGTTAGCTATATTTCTGATCATATGACATTAAGTCCAGGGGATATTATTTTTACAGGTACGCCTGAGGGTGTAATATTAGGAATGCCGGAAGAAGAAAGGGTTTATTTAAAAGAAGGAGATGAGGTTACGATTGAAATTGAAAAACTAGGGAGTTTAACAAATTCATTTATACAAGAAGTTTAATGTTAAAACTTAGATGTTTCCCGAAAGTGGTCTATTTCTTTCGGGGAAACAATTTAGTACTAAATAAATGACTAATCTAGTTTTGATTATAAATAATGTGTAAAAAATAAATTAGTGCAATATATATTTAATCAGCTTTTCGATAGAATTGTTTTGCTCTTGTAAAATTTACATTTATAGCTTCTTTTATCATTTCATCATTATGGTCTTTTATAGCTAGTACTAGTTTTGTTCTGGATTCAATACTATTTTCCCAGGCACCAGGGATATTAAGAATCTTTAACATCGATTCATGACGCAGGTGTACAATTGTTTGCATTAATTTGTTATATATTTTGTTTTTGCTACAAAGTCCCATGTGTAAATCGAATTCGTCAAGTAATTGTTGGAATTCTCTAATGTCCTTTTCTTTTATGGACAAACTTTTCAATTGATGTAAAATTTTTTCTAGGACACTTATATCATCATCAGTCATGTGTTTAGATGCTTCTAGAAAAACCTCAGATTCTATTAATTTTCGAGCAGCATATATTTCGTCTAAATTATCTATTTCATTATAATACATCCAGCCAATGGTCTCAGCAGGAATTGGAGATTCACTTCTATTTACAAAGCTGCCTTCACCGGGTTTAATTGTAATCAACCCAATTAGGGCAAGGGCGCGTAAAGATTCCCGAATTCTCCCTCGATTCACTCCAAATTCTTGAGCTAATAAACGTTCATTAGGGAGTTTATCACCAGGATTTAACTCATTTGATGTGATCCATGAAGCAATCTGTTCCATGACTTGTTCAGTCACAGTAATTCTTTTTATCGGATTTATCTTAACCATTATAGAACCACCTTTTCAATAGACTGGTATTACCAATATACCACTTGTTACTATTTTAATGAAAATGAATCCGAAAGGAAAGTTTTAATTGTCGATTTATCAGTAAATTCCTAAAATTTCAAAAAATACGAAAATCAAGTTGAAATCACATTATTAGGATGATATCATTAATTTTGTACTGGTACCACCAGAGACGATACGTAATTATGTAAGCGCTACTATTTTTTAAAGGTAGTTTGATTGATTAGTATTTAAATAGTGGTACTACCACACCACCTATTTATGAACTTCGTACTTAACAATTGATAAGGGAGAAATGATGACTTTGAAGGAAAAAAACTATCGCTCGATCATTATGAGGCCTGATGACAGTGTAGCTGTGTCACTAGAGGAGATACCAGCTAATACCAAATTAACTGTTTCTTTTCCAGATAAGAAAACAAAGGAGATTCTAGTAAAGGAAACGATATTATTTGGGCATAAATTTGCCGTTATACCGATAACTGCAGGATCTAATATCTTAAAATATGGAGAGGTTATTGGGAAAGCAATAATCGATATAGCTGAAGGCGAACATGTGCATGTTCACAATTTAGAAGGTGTGAGAGGTAGAGGTGATAAAGTTGTTAACAATGAATAATGAAGGTAATTTTCTAGGATATAGACGTCACGATGGAAAAGTAGGGGTAAGAAACCATGTTCTAATATTACCAACAATAACTTGCGCTACTCAGGCTGCAAAACAAATTACTGAACTTGTACATGGCACAGTTTCTTTTATTCATCAACATGGTTGTGCTCAAGTTGGAGTAGATTATGAACAGACTTTCCGTACATATGTTGGATTAGGACTTAATCCAAATGTTTATGGGGTTGTTGTTTTAGGATTAGGCTGTGAAACACACCAAGCCAGGAGTGTCGCAAGTGAAATTGCTAAAACAGGTAAACGTGTTGAAACAGTTTCAATTCAGGATTATGGTGGCACATTATCGGCAATTGCTGAAGGAGCAAAAGCAGCTACTAAACTAGTACAAGAAGCTTCTGCTCAAATGAGAGTATGGTGCGATTTTAGTGAATTAATTATTGGAACAGAATGTGGAGGCTCTGATGCATGCTCAGGATTATCCGCAAATCCTGCGGTTGGGGTAGTGAGTGATATGATTGTAGAAAAGGGAGGCACTGCAATCTTAGCCGAAACGACTGAATTAATAGGAGCAGAACATTTACTAGCAAACCGAGCTAAGAATGAAAGAGTTGCTAAACGTGCATATGAAATTATTAATGCGATGGAAAACCGATCAATTTTAATGGGTGTTGATATAAGAACAGGAAATCCAAGTCCTGGAAACATAAAAGGCGGATTAAGTTCATTAGAAGAGAAATCTTTAGGGGCTGCAAATAAGGCTGGAAAAAGTCAATTAAATGAGATCATAGATTATGCTGAAGCTCCAACTGAAAAAGGGTTGGTTTGGATGGATACCCCTGGACATGATATTGAGCAACTAACAGGTATGGTTGCCGGTGGTGCTCAAGTTGTTTTGTTTACTAGCGGAAGAGGAACACCTACTGGTTCACCGATTGCTCCAGTTATTAAAATATCTACGAATACACCTATGTTCGAAAGAATGTCAGAAAATATGGATCTTGATGCTGGTACGATCATTGATGGTAAAGAAACAGTAGAAGATGTTGGAAAGCGAATTTTTGATGAAATAGGACTCGTTTGCTCTGGAAAGCTTACAAAAGCAGAAATCCTTAAACAGCATGATTTTGGTATCTGGAGAATTGGACCAACATTTTAATGAAGGATTTAATGGGGACAAAAGTGTATTAGTTAAGCCGTCTCCTTAAAAAAAACATTCTAAAGAAAAGGGGTATGGAAATGAAAAAATCATTATTATCGGCTTTAATGGTATTTTTATTGATTATTGTAAGTGCTTGTTCTTCAGAAGCTTCGAGTACTTCATCATCAAGTGGTGGAGAAGCTGAAGATTCTAAAACCCTAGAAAAAATTGAAATTAATGTAGCATATGGTAACCAACCAGGTGAGCCAATTGATCAACTTGCTAATAAGTGGAAAGAATTAGCAGCTGAAGCAAGTGATGGGCAAATCGTATTAAATCTTTATCCAAGTTCGCAGTTAGGTGCTGAAAAGGATGTTGTCGAACAGGCGAAAATGGGTAATAACGTCATTGTTATGGCTGGTTATGACTTTTTGATGGATTATGTTCCAGATGCAGGTATTCTTACAGCTCCATACTTAACTGAAAATGTAGATGATTTAATATACTTAACAACCACTGATTGGTTTGCAGATTTAACAGATAAATTAAGAGAACAAAGCATCGAAATTGTAAACGGTAACACTGTATATGGTATTCGACATATAATGACAAATGAAAAAGTAACAACGCCTGAGGAATTAGCAGGATTAAAGATCCGTGTACCAAATAACCAAATGTCAATCAAAACATTTGAAGCATTAGGTGCAACAGCAACACCAACCCCACTAGGTGATTTGTATACTTCCTTGCAACAAGGGTTAATTGATGGAGCTGAAAATCCACTTCCAGTATTACAAGGGGTGAAAGCACAAGAAATTTCGAAACATTTAACTTTAACTGGTCACCAAAAATTCATTACATCTTGGATTGCTGGAACAGGATTTATCGAATCATTACCAGCTGATGTAGTAGAAATTTTAAAAGAAACTGGCAATGAAGCAGCTAAATATGGACGTACTGTATTAGAAGAAGAAACAGATAAAGTGTTAGAAGAATTTAAAAATGAAGGTGTAGAAGTTCATGAAGTGGATATTGAACCTTTTAAAGCAAAAGTAGACAGCGTGTATAAGGCATTTCCAGATTGGACTCCAGGTTTATATGAGGAAATCCAAAGCTTACTTGAAAACAAATCCTAGTATTGGATAAACGAAAGTAGGATTTCTTAAAGTGGGAATCCTGCTTTCTTACATCATATTTAGTTCAAGATTAAGTTAAAAAATATTAGGTAAAAGGGGGAAAATTATGTTTAAAAAGATATTTGATCCCATTGATGATATCATTTCAACACTGGCACTCGCTGTTATAATCGTACTTACAGTGATGAATGTTTTTTTGCGTTTTGTGTTAAATAGTCCTATTGCATGGGCTGAAGAAATATCAATTGGATTATTTATTTGGCTTGTTTTTGTTGGGATGAGCTCAGCCATGAAACGTGATAACCATATTGGAGTAGATTATTTTGTAAATAAAATGCCACGTCCTCTAAAAATTTCCGCAATCATTATTAGGGCCCTCGCCATTTATTCAGCCCTTTTCTATGTTTTAATCTATCTTGGAAGCACTTTAACAGCACAAGCACAAAGTAAAGTCACACCAATATTAGCAATAAGCTACCAATATATTGATATTGCTGTACCAATTGGGGGAGCTCTAACAGCAATTCATTTTACCCGATTACTCATTAGAAGTTTGAAAGCTGAGCTTATTAATAAAGGGGGAGAATAAAGTGGCTTTAACTGTCGTACTATCTGTTCTTCTAATATTGTTTTTATTAAATGTACCCATAGCTTTTGCGCTGATAGTGAGTACCGCGGTATATTTCTTTTTTATTGATAGTTTTTCAACTTCTATTTTGATTCAACGAATGGTCGGGGGGATTGAATCGGTTCCTCTTTTAGCCATTATTTTCTTTATCACAGCGGGTATTTTAATGAATTACACGGGCATTACATCTAGGATGTTGAGATTTGCTCTAATTTTAACGAATCGATTGCCTGGTTCATTAGCACAGGTAAATGTTGTTTTAAGTACCCTTATGGGGGGATTATCCGGCTCAAATATTGCAGATGCTGCCATGCAATCAAAGGTCTTAGTTCCTGAGATGGAAAAAAAGGGGTATAGTCGTTCATTTGCAACTGTATTAACAGCCTCAACTTCATTAATTACACCGATTATTCCACCAGGAATTGCCCTAATTATGTATGGGTATGTTGGTAATATTTCGATTGGTTCATTATTTCTAGCTGGAGTTTTGCCAGGAATTGTTTTATGTATCATATTCATGATTTATGTTCATTTTTATTCAAAAAAACATAATCTCGAAACAGACAATAAAGAACATTTTACAGCGAAAGACTTATTACTATCTTTTAAGGATGCTTTTTTTGCTCTATTGTTACCAGTTATTATTATTGGTGGGATTCGTTTAGGGATTTTTAGCGCAACAGAGGCAGGAGCCATTGCTGTATTCTATGCTTTATTCCTAGGGTTAGTTATCTACCGTGAAATGAAACTAAAGCAACTGGTACGCGCACTTGTCGAGACTGTACATACTGCAGCTTCCATCATCATCATTATAGCCGCAGGCTCTGCATTTGCTTGGGTCTTAACATTAGAGCAAGTACCACAAAAAATGACAGAGTTTATGGTAACAAACGTATCATCTCCAATCTTTTTCTTCCTAGTTGTTATTGCTTTTCTATTAGTAGTGGGGATGTTTATTGAAGGAAATGTATCGATTATTATCCTCACTCCGTTATTCATGCCAATGCTTGCACAATATGGAATTGATCCAGTACATTTTGGTATTTTCTTTATTATTTGTATTAGTATAGGAACAATGACTCCACCACTTGGTACGATCATGTTCACTACCTGTTCGATTACAGGTACTAAGATTGAAGAATTTATTAAAAGTAGTATACCTTTCCTAATTATCTTAATAATCGCAGCGTTATTAATTGCGTTTGTTCCTAGTATTTCTCTTTGGTTGCCAACTACTTTTAAATAATTAGATCTCGTTTAACGGTTTAATTTACATTCTTATCTAAAAGTTAGCCCTCCAATGAATATTGTCTATTATGTTTTAAAGAAAAAATAACCCACCCTTGAGCATTGTATGGCGAAAGGGTGAGTTATTTCCTAACATTGCTGATCTCCTTATGATTGTTTGGTGTTACACCACCTAATAATTTTTCCACTACTTTTTTGTATCTTATTTTTCCTTGTTTCATATAGATAGTAGTTAATCTTTCGTTCAAAGGCTCAGTAAGGATTGAAGATCTTTCAATGGTAATAGGTTGAGAGATATAGTTTTATTTCATTAAAACCAAATCTGTATGATAATCTTTACTACGCAACATTTTCTGAAAATCTCCCATTATATCTTTTTCCATTTTTATTAATTTATCTTCATTCGTAAAATAATAAATGGTAAAATGCTGTTCCAAAAATAATAAAAATCTTTTCAAATCTGTTCCTGATTTTCGAATATAGTAGCTATCAAATTCAATGAAACCAAGACAGGATTTACTTTCTTTTATAAGGCGCTCCATTCCATTTAATACAAACGCTTCAAAGCCTTCAACATCTACTTTAAATAAGACCCGTTCATGTTGTAAATCTTGTTTATAAAAAATGGAGTCAACACGTATTGAATCGATTGATTGCATCTCAATCGATTTATTCATTTTGGTCGTTATACCCGAAGATGTACCTGACCACATGCGATTAACATAAAAGGTTTGTTTTTGTTTAGTTCGATCTGAAGCAAGTGCATGTATGATCTTAATTTGTTCCTTGTTTTTATGCTCATCTCTAGAACGCTCAATAAAGGGAATTAATTGCTTATTCGCTTCAAAACCAAATATTTTCGTCTCTTGTTCATAATTCGTAGAGAAAATGCACTCTCCATAATTCACTCCAACATCTAAAACAATGGTTGGTTTATAATTTTGTACAGCATCTTTCCAAAAGGTAGTAAGTCTTGTTTGTGTTTCACCATTTTTTAATAATAACGCTCGTCCTCTATTCTCAGCAGAATTAATATATAACGAATTTTCAGAGCTTAAAGCAATTTTATTGGGAATTCGATGATTGTTAATGGTTTTATATTTGACAAAGAGACCAATATTGATTAAATATTTCCACGTTTTAGGGTACTTATCTAAGAACTTCATAAATAAAGGCTTTGGCAGCAATTCCACAAAAAAATCCTCCCCATTTGTTCTGTTAAGCTGTTCTCTTAATGATATAAAAGAAAGTTTAATGTATTGTAAATTTGGAATTAAATATTATTAAAATTTCGGGAGTAAGGATGCGGCACATCATGGGTGGTTTTGACTTTATTCATGTATAAACTTGATCTCTTTTTCTGCTTCAAGATCTTTATGACCATCTTCAGTTTCTTTTAATTGATGGATTGCATTAGCATATTTTTCTTGTATTTTTTT
>DASQMK010000252.1:0-3553 GCA_035645575.1 Metabacillus sp. | reverse complement strand
GTCAATTGAAGTAGGCAGCAAGGTACAAGGTAAAGTAACAGGAATCACTAATTTTGGAGCATTCGTAGAATTACCTGGAGGCTCAACAGGTCTTGTGCATATTAGCGAGGTAGCAGATAGCTATGTAAAAGATGTTAATGACCATCTTAAAGTAGGCGACCAAATTGAAGTAAAAGTGATTAGTGAGAAAGACGGAAAAATTGCCTTGTCCATCAAAAAAGCTATAGATAGACCCGAAGGACAAACCCCTTCTTATTCACAAGCCCCACGACGCCAAAAAAGCGTTGATAGCCGTTCCAAAGACTTTCGTTCAAAAGGCAATTTCAAATCAAAGGAAAGTTTTGAAGACAAAATGTCTCGTTTTTTAAAGACTAGTGAAGAGAATTTGTCTACCCTTAAACGTAACACTGGAGCAAAACAGGGCGGTAGAGGCGGAAGACGCGGATAATCTGCAGCGTTTTTAAATACTTCATCATATAGATTAGAGGCAAGCCTGAATAAACTGGCTTGCCTTCTTTGTTCAGCAATAGAGCGCCATTCTTGAATAAGGATGTCGCTCTTTTTCATTTATAAGGCCAGATTGTTGAACATCAAGAATGATGGTCATGCTACAATTAGGAAAGCTTGTGAAGTAATGCATTTTAACTATCCAAGCAGGATAATAGAATTAATCAACAAATCAAAAAACCAACCAAACAATACCTTTAAGGTGCTGTAAGGCAGTTTTCAACATCAGCCTCTCTTCAAAAAATTATACCAGAGAAGGTTGAGTTGGTGATTATTGATTGTTATTAGCTAATTAGTATTATATTTGTTATCTCCAATAATGATGGAAAGAGGGATGCGTTTTGGATAATACAACATTATTTATTGGTATAGACACTAGTGTTTCTATATCTTCTAATATAAGTAAGAGGAAACAATTTAAAATTAGAAGAGTAGAGTATGAAGAGTTGTCTCCAACTGTTACGTTTGCTTGTTATGAAAAACAAGATACATTGATACGTACATATTTTTTTAAGGAAGCTCTTATTTTATTTGTGGAAGTAACACCTTTTATTCAGTTATTTGAAGAAATGTTTGGTCAAGGCCAATCGGAAATGGATATATTTACAACAGACACTTCGCATGAATTTCTTATACCTTATTTCAGAAAAGTGATTGCAGAAAAAGGAGGGGGATATACAGAATTCCCTTATCTTCATATATATGGTCAAAAGTACTGGCATGATGATGCAATAATTGTTGGAAACAAAACAGCACTTATAGAACTGAGAGATGCTATTGACAATGCTATTCAATATGGTGAGGGAAGGCTTGGTGCTTCAACAAGTGATCGTGAAGGTTATGACTTGTTCATATCATGTTTACCAAGTGAACCAGAAAATAATAAGGATTGGCAACAGATTACACTCCCTTATCATGATAAAGAGATGTATGTTCCTAATGAAGATGAGGTTGACCCTTTTTCTCATTTAAAGCTATACAAAAATTTATTGGGAAGAGAATAATCCTTTAACTAACAGGGGCTTTAATTAAAAATATCTTCAACAATAGAGCGCTTTTCACAAATATGGGTTAGTGCCTCGTTCATTTTCATACCTGATTATAAACATTAAATGGTGAAAATTTAAATGCTTTAAGAAAAGTAATATATCCTCTTATAAACTCGTATAAATAAATGGAAAACTATATTGGTGGTGCTATTCTTGAGGATACCTGAGTTGTATAAGCAAAAATCTTGGCAAATCTTGTTGGTAGGAATAAGCATTGGTTCTATTATAAGTTGGTCATTGTTCCTATATTTTTATGGACAACTTCAGGACAAGCAACTAATAAAAATACATGAACTTCAAGCAGAAGTTAGATCCTTAAAAAGTGATAAGGAAATATTAATTGAAGATATTAAAAATTCCAATAAAGAAAAACTTGATTCAATGGAATTGCAAGATATTAAGATTGAAATACTTAATAGTGAAAAATTTCACCTTACTACATTTAGTGAATATAAGTTAGCTCAGCAAATTCGAAATGAAATAAATTCGTTACTAGCTAAGGATATAAAAGGTATTGAAGAAAGTATGGAAATAATAATTAATTCAATCGAAAACAATCATTATCAAATAGATAAAAATAATATTAAGGTTAAGGTTACGAGATTTGCACTTACTACTACTCTGAAAATAAAAATAGAGATTATAGAAAGTAAACAGAACTGAATATATATGATAGTGGATACTTAGCAATCAAGCGCTATTCTTAAAAAATAAGGATAAGTGCTTTTTTCAGTTTAGATCAAGATTGGATAAAAGGAAAAACAATAAGTTTATAGAAATTGTTAATTAGTTATTGGAAGAACTGGGGAGTTGAAAATAAAAATGAACTTAAATGAAGAGTGGAAAAAAGATAGGATTGGATCAGCTCAACGTGGACAAAACCCAATGGTTATTGCAGAAATGAGAAGTGGTTTTGCAGCTATCGGAGATACTCAATTTTTACCTGGTTATTGTGTACTTTTGCCATCTAAACCAGCTACCTCACTTGAAGAACTTAATTTAAAAAAACGTAGTGAATATCTATTAGATATGAGTTTGATTGGAGAAGCGATTTTAAAGGTTTGTAGCCCAAAGAGAGTTAATTATTCAATTTATGGGAATACGGATTCCTATTTACATGCTCATGTGTTTCCTCGATATAACTGGGAACCTATAGAACGAATTCCTTATCCTGTTTGGCAATACTCTGCAGAGAAATGGAGAAATGCAAATTATCATTATTCTAATGAAAAGCACGGTGAATTAAGAGAGAAATTAAGCAATAGAATCTATGAGTTAATGGCTGAGGCTTATTAATTTTTTACTTATTAATATAATGAGGTATTTTCTTTTATATAGCTATGTAAGATAAAGGTGAAAAATATGGATAAAAAAAGTATTTAGGCTGTAGGTTACCTAATAAAATCGAACCAATAAGTGTCATCTTTGAGAAGAGGTCTTAACCTAAAAATGATCTTCAGCAATCGAGCGCCATTCTTGAATAAGGATGTCGCTCTTTTTCATATATAGGGCCATATTGTTTAATAACAGTCTTAAAGATAACAGAATAATGTTGTTGGAATATGAAGATTTAACTATGTATAAAAAATGGAATAATAAGGGCGCCATTCTTAAGTAAGAAGGCGCCCTTATTATTAATCGAGATACTGTTTTAAAATTTTTAATCCTAATTTTAATTGATCTAATGAGTTTGTAGAAGAAAGTGCAATTCGTAAGAAATTATCAGATGTGGTTTGTCCACTTAGAAAACGATCAGAATGAAAGACTCGAATACCATGTTTTCTCAAGTCTGTTTCCAATTTTAATGCATCATTATGCCCTTCAATTGGTAGCCAACGATAAAAACTTAGAGGGTGTCCCACATTCTTTAATAGAGGAAAATATTCAAAGAAAATGTTATTGGCAGTTTGTGCAAGGTATTTCTTTTGACTGACAATTTCATGAGCCTTACCTGATGAGATAAGCTCTGTGATAACCTCTGAATAAAAAGAAGAGGT
>DASQMK010000251.1:0-9646 GCA_035645575.1 Metabacillus sp. | reverse complement strand
CAAAAGTTTAGACAGAGGAATTGGTATTTAAAATGTAAAAACTCACCGCATATGGTGAGTTTTTTTATAAGGCCTATGAAGACCAAATCCCTTTGGAAAACCAGAGAAAGCGGTGTTCATAAAGGCGATGAAGACCAAATCTCTTCGAAAAAATAGAAGAAATAGTTTTATAGCAAATGTCATTTATTAAGAATGCACTCGAAAACCCTTTATTTTTTTAAAGGGTTGTACTTAGTGAGTTTACAAAGGAGAGTTGGTATGATAGCAATAGGTACTTTATTTTGGAAAGGGAGGTAAGGAGAAATTGACTTATTTGCTTTTGATTTTGGGAATTGCCTTACTTATAAAAGGTGCTGATTTTTTCGTTGAAGGTGCTTCTAAAATTGCACGTGCTTTACATGTTTCCCCCTTGTTGATCGGATTGACCATTGTAGCATTCGGAACAAGCTCACCTGAAGCTACGGTTAGTATCATTGCTGCTATTGAAGGGAATGCCGGCGTTGCCATTGGAAATGTAGTAGGAAGTAATATTTTAAACATTACACTTGTTGTAGGAATTACAGCACTTTTGAGTCCATTAAAAGTTGAAAACGAAACAATACGTAAGGAAATACCTTTTACTTTATTAGCAAGTGTTGCCTTATTTGTTCTAGTTAGTGATGTAACGTTACAATCTTTAGAGACAAATCTTATTACAAGAAGTGATGGATTGATCTTTTTGCTCTTTTTTGCTGTTTTTATGTATTACATATTTGAGGTTGCCAAAAATAGTCGAGATAAAGTCAAAGAAGTAAGTATAAACGAACCAGCTGCATCTCCTTCATGGAAGAAAAATGTGGTATTAACTGTAGGTGGGTTATTGGCCATTATTTTTGGAGGGAATTTAGTGGTTGATAATGCTACAGTTATTGCTTACTCATTTGGAATGAGTGAAACGTTAGTAGGTTTGACAATTGTAGCTGTCGGTACTTCGCTTCCAGAGTTAATCACTTCAATAACAGCAGCTATTAAGAAAGAAAGCGATATAGCTCTAGGAAATATTGTTGGGAGTAATATCTTTAATATACTCTTTGTCCTAGGAACAGCATCTGTTATTTCGCCTTTAGCAGTTGATAGCAAGATATCATTTGATGTAGCGCTATTGATTATTCTTACCATAATATTACTTGTTTTCTCAAGAACCAGTTTTAAGGTAGGGAGACGAGAAGGGAGCTTTTTAGTAGCAGCTTATCTCCTATACATGGTTTATATTATTGTTCGGAATTGAAAAAAGGCTTGTCGCGACAAGCCTTTTGGATTATTGATTGATTACCTTTTTACATTTGATAAAGTAGAAAATTACACCAGCAATTAATAAAGCAAGACCTGCTATAAACAGGTTAAAGTTGCTCTGCGGTTAAAGCTACCTCAATTATTGTAAGGTCTTGGACTTCTGTCAAATCAATTGAGAATGTTCTATTAACGGGAACTCTTTTCACCTCATCTAATGTTACTGTCCCGATATTTTCTAAGTGACTAGTAAAGACAACATAGTCAACTAGGAATAATTCTGATAGAGGGGTAAAATAATGTTATCATTTGTAAATTAATGAGTGAAATATGGGGAGTTATTCTTACGTGGAATTCAGAAAAATGTACCTAAATAAGAAAAAACATAGTCTGAATGTGCTATGATGAAAGAAAAATCTAGGTGAAGAGGATAACGAGATGAATCGGTCAGGACAAATTATTCTGGTGTTAATATCGGTTTTGTTTACAGGCTATCAAACAGTTATGAAGCAAGAACCATTTCTTACAGTGGAATTTTTTATTTTTACTTTTATTGCATTTTTCGTCGGAAGGCAGTATGATCTTGCACGATTCTATGCGAGAAAAGCAAAGTTAAAAGATGAAAGTTACAAAAAGCTAGTGGATTCTTTTCCAGAATTAATTGTTATTCATGAAAAATTTAAAATTTGTTATGTGAATCATGCAACTGTAAAGATGATAGGAGCTAAAAACAAAGAAGAGTTGATTGGCCGTTCCATACTGGACTTTATTGTTCCAAAGTACAAAGGACGTGTGGAAGAAAGAATCAAAATGATTAAAAAAGAAAACTCTCCATTGGGCGACATACAGTATGAATTAGTACGAATAGACGGTACAACATTTTTCTTTGAAGGGTCCTCTATGAACATCTCGTTCGGGAAAAATGATGCCACACTAACAATTGGTAAGGATATTACAGAAAAAAAGGAACAAACAGAAAAGCTTCTACTAAAATCTGAAAAATTAGCATTGTTAGGACAAATGGCAGCAGGAATTGCCCATGAAATCCGAAATCCTCTTACATCAATAAAGGGCTTTATTCAATTGTTTAAATCAAATCATCTACAAGAGGAATATTATAATATTGTGTTATCAGAGCTTGATCGAATAAATGCAATTGTAGGGGAATTTCTTGTTCTTTCTAAACCAAGTGCCTCTATATACGTTGAAAAGGATCTTAACGAATTGATTAAAGATGTTATGACTTTAATGAGTTCTCAGTCGATATTAAATAATGTGCAGATTTTCTCTGAGTTTGATTCAAATATTCCAAAGATTTGTTGTGAAGAATCCCAATTAAAGCAAGTGTTTTTAAATCTGTTTAAAAATGCAATTGAAGCCATGCCAAATGGGGGAAATATACATCTGAAGGTAAAAGAATCTGATAAGGGTACTATCCTTATTAAAGTGATTGATGAAGGTGTAGGGATACCACCTGAGCGAATCCCTACACTAGGGGAGCCATTTTACACAACGAAAGAGAAAGGAACCGGGTTAGGACTCATGACTTGTTATAAAATCATTGAATCACATAAGGGGCAGTTATCAATACATAGTGAAGTAAATAAAGGAACAACAATTGAAATTGTTTTACCTACAATGACACAACCACTATTAAAAAGGGAATTTGTTTAAAAACTAACGCATAGAGGAATTTCCTCTATGCGTTAGCTTTTAATTACTTCTGAATTTCTTTCAGTTTTTTTACCAATTCATGAAAGAGCGCCTCATTGCGGTCATCTAGTGCCTTGTTAATTTGACTTTTTAATAATGCAATTTCAACGACAAGGTCAGTGGCTTTTGCATCTTTTTCGGATTGCTCATATTGTTTGATGGAATGGATGCGATGTGTTTCAACAAGCTGTGTATAACGATTGTCAGAATGTTTTCCGAAATAGTGAAGAATTAAGTATATTTTTTCAGCAGGATTGCTCATTAATGATTCAAAAGCTCTTGAAACATCTTCAGTTTTGAGACCATTGGTGTAAAAGTGGAAGCCGGGTTCATCCGAACTGATACTGGAGATAATGATGGTGCGTTCTTTAGGATGTACTGAATCAGTGAAAGATAGATTCTTGAGGATGTGATGGTTCTTTTGAATATATTCAATAAGCCTTCGTGCTTCCTTGTTTTTTAATTGATGATGGTCTAAAAACCATTTGAGAAATTCACCTTTTTTAGTGGTTGATATCCAATTCATTATAGCCCACCTTACTATCAATCTTTTTTTATTTTAAAATTATAAACCGCTTGAACAGTGGCTAACTCCTTCGGCATCTAGCTCCAAAGCACAGGATGTGCAAGTGGAGTTATAGCGACAGGACGTCGCGTTTTAGACTGCCAGCGCCTAGCCCCTCTAGGGTCAAAGAACGCCTTCTATTCTAAATTGGCTTATTTGCCCTAGGCTGACCAAGGCGCTTGCGCATTTGTTTCTATCATAACACACAGTTGTTTACGTATGTGATTGATCTGTTTTGATGTGGTACGAACAGTGATAGAATGATGGTGGTTGCTGTAAAGGAGAGAACAAATGACAGAAAAATATGATCGTTTACTTGATATTGACACGGATGAAGGGCAAAAGGGTTTTCATAAATCTTTTCATTATCATAGGTATGAACCGACACCTTATAAGGGATTAGAACAATTGTTTTATTACTATAAGTTGAAGGAAAGTGATCGTTTAGTTGATTTTGGATGTGGAAAGGGAAGATTGCCTTTATTTGTGCATTACTTATTTCGTACATCAGTTGCAGGAGTTGAAATGGACAGAAGATTTTATGAAGCAGCTGTAAAGAACCGAGCTCGTTATATTTCTAAAACGAAGAGAAATGGAAATAAGGTTATTTTTCACCATTGTTTGGCTGAGGAATATCCAATAAACTCAGCGGATAATCGATTTTATTTTTTTAATCCGTTTTCGGTTCAAATTTTTATGAAGGTGATTAATAACATCTTACTTTCAGTTGAAAAAACAGAACGAAATATTGAATTAATTTTATATTATGCAGCAGAAGATTATCTGTATTTTTTGGAAAACCAAACCCCATTCATGTTAAAAGAAGAGGTTAAAATAGATGGATTATATGAGCATAACTCTAATGAAAGGTTTTTAATATATCAATTATAAGACTAAAGTAGCAACTTATTGAATGAAGGAAAAAGATATAGGTACATGTTTACATCAATGATATCAAATACTAAAAAAACTTTTAGTATATGAGAGGGTGTTAGTTGTGCCTGAGCTACCTGAGATGGAAAATTACAGGCGGATTTTAGAAAATAAGCTTGTAGGAAAAACGATTCAGCTTGTAGAAGTGACGAGAGAGAAGTCAATAAATAAACCAATTCCTGTTTTTATCGATGAAGTAAAAGGTCGAAGGCTCGTTGCTGTAGAGCGCCGTGCAAAGCATTTGATTTTCAAGCTGGATTCGGGTGGGAATTTATTGTTGCATCTTATGCTTGGAGGGCTAATGTACATTGGAAATGAACATGACAGCCCTGATAGAACAAAGCAGGTTACCCTTTCGTTTGAAGACTGCCAGTTGTTTTTTATAGGCTTACGTTTAGGGTATCTTCATCTTCTTACTACTCAGGAGGTTGAGCAAGAGCTACTTGATTTGGGGCCTGAGCCTCTGAATCCAGAATTTCGGTTACAATGGTTTGGTGAGCAGCTTAAAAAGAAAAGAGGAGCACTGAAGACCACGCTTGTTAATCAAAAATTCATTGCTGGTATTGGCAATTTATATTCAGATGAAATTTGCTTTGAGGCAAGGGTGTTACCAACTAGAAAAGGTGAAGAACTATCACCTCAGGAAAGAGCCTCATTATTTCATGCGATTCAAACGATATTAAATAGAGGGATAAAATATGGTGGATATATTGAAATGCCTGTATTTAAAGAAGATGATCTAACTGGAAAGTATAATGATCATTGTTTTGTATATAACCGAGAAGGTAAACCATGTCTTAGATGTAAGTCTACAATTGTTAAGGATGAAATCTCCTCTAAAAAATCTTTTTACTGTCCTCAGTGTCAAACATAATCTATTTCGAGGGTCTCCCCTTGAAGGGTACTATCCGATTAAGGAACCTAGTCGGGCTGTTGAAAATATCCTATAGCAAGGGGGGAGTCCTATGAAAGAAAAAGAGTACCAATTTGCTACAAAGGCGATTCATGCAGGCTATAATCCAAATCAGCATCAAAATAGCTTGACCCCACCAATTTATCAAACATCTACATTTACCTTTCCTGCAGTAGAAAATGGAGCAAACAGATTTGCTGGAATTGAAGAGGGGTATATTTATTCCAGATTAGCTAATCCAACGGTGACAGTGTTGGAAGAAAGAATGGCACAGTTGGAAGGTGGAGAAGCTGCCCTTGCCTTTGCTTCAGGGATGGCTGCTGTCTCAGCAGTTCTCATTGGTTTAACGAAAGCGAATGATCATATTCTTTGTTCAAAAGGAGTTTATGGCTGTACTTTCGGTTTATTAGAATTGTTGAAAGAAAAGTATCACATAGACTACACATTTTCAGATTTATCTTCAGAGGAAGAAATCACTTCAAACATAAAAGAAACGACAACTTGTATTTATATCGAAACCCCGATAAATCCGACGATGAGTTTGATTGATCTAGATAAGGTTGTAAGAATTGCAAAGGAAAGAAACATCAAGGTTGTTGTAGATAATACCTTTTGTACTCCATATTTACAAACCCCCATTATGATCGGCTGTGATCTTGTTATTCATAGTGGTACAAAATATATTGGAGGTCACGGGGATGTAATTGCGGGTATTGTAGTAGGAGACAAAAATACTATATATACCTTAAAGAAGACGACTCAAAAGGATATAGGTGGAGTTATCTCTCCATTTGATGCATGGTTACTACTTAGAGGACTTAAGACTTTAGCAGTTCGAATGGATCGACATTGTGAAAATGCAGAAAAAATTGCCATGAAGCTAAAGGCACATCCAAAGATTAAAGCAATTTATTATCCTAAAGACCCTGATAACTCTCAATATCATATTTTGAAAAAACAGATGAAACATGGAGGAGGATTACTGTCCTTTGAAGTTAAAGGAACATTTGATGATGCAGTTAAATTTGTGAATCATTTAAAGCTCGTACCAATTGCGGTTAGCTTAGGTGATGCCGAAACGTTAATTCAGCATCCTGCTTCAATGACACATGCTGTTGTGCCTGCACATATAAGGAAGGAAATGGGGATTTCCGATACCTTGCTTCGTCTTTCAGTAGGTCTTGAAGCCTGGGAGGATATATGGCAAGACATTGAATCTGCTTTAAATATCATTTAGCTAGTAGCACAAAGCTGCTAGTTTTTTCATGTCATCATAAACAAGTGAAAAGGACAGTGTTTTCTAGAGTGATCACGCATAGAGGATCTGCCCTAATAAATTAGCTGCATGACTTTAGAAGTAATTGTGTTTCTAGTATAAGTCTGTCTAATTCCTCGCTGTACTTAATTGTTTCAGGATTGCTCAATCCTTTTGTTTGGGCAGTAGCGATCATTAATTTTCTGACTAAGTCTATTTTATGACCCAAATCCTCGTTTATATTATTCATCATTTTTCATAGCTCCCATACTACAGATCGTATATTCCTATTATTATTGATTTTTTCCCATTTTGGAATGCCTTCGACAATCATTCTATCAAATAGACAAAATTTTTATTGTTTTAGACAAGCTTTTTTACCGTTCACTTTACTGTAGAAAGTAAAATGAACTTTTTGGGAAATAAAACTTTTGGCACTTTTATACTAAAAAAACCATTTTTGTCCATAATAAGCCATATATCGGATGGAGTAGGATGAACGTCAATTAATACATCTCTTTCTCCAACTTAAGACTCTCTTGGGTAAAAGGTCAGGTATATAGTTTGTGAAAGTAATGTTAGATATTTTCATGTTAATTTTGCACAAATTTCTTCAAATAATGGGTTTAAGGTGTGTAGCTATGAGAGCACTTATGTTTCTTATGATATTTTTCCTACTTAGTTTATTGATTGCTCAGATTGATGCGTATCTTTTTAAAAGTAATTTAATTAATCAATTTAAAACGCTTTTATCTCTTGATAGCGGGTCAAATAAGTGGATGATTTACACATTTCTATTGATAGGATTTCTTTATTCTGTAGGTAATAGTGTGAAAGAAAAACTACAAAAATTAAAAAACATAGGAAGTAAGTAAAATAATGAAGCAACAGGTAGAGAAAATTTCACTTTGGCAGCTCTATATTCTTATTATTTGTTTTCAAATCGGAAGTGCAGCACTAGTTGGAATTGGAAATGAAGCTAAGCAGGATGCTTGGATTGCCGTTATTATTGGAACATTATTTGGAATTTTTATTATGCTTTATTATTTATTTCTCCTTTCAAAGGTACCAGGGAAAAACCTATTTGAGCTGTTTGTCTTTTGTTTTGGAAAATGGATAGGAAAGTTTCTATCTCTTTTATATGTTATCTATTTCTTTTATATATCAGCAAGGGTATTGCGGGATTTTTGCGAGCTTTTGGTTTCTACCATCTTTGAGGTGACTCCATTGGAGGTAATCTCAATAACAATGATGCTTGTGATTGTCTACATTTTTCAGCATGGCTTAGAGGTGTTAGGAAGAACAAGCGAGGTTTTCTTTCCGTATGTTGTAGCGTTTATTGTCATGACAGGCTTAGGGATATGGTTTTCAGGTGAGTTTGAAATGAGTAATATACAACCAATTTTAGGTGATGGTTTTAAACCTGTTTTAAAAGCCCTTTTTCCAACAATGATTACATTTCCTTTTGGTGAGGTTATCACCTTTATGGTGATTTCCGCCTATATTGGAACAAAGAAACATGCAAAAAAAGTAAGCGCGTTTGGTGTACTTACTAGTGGAATCTTGCTTACATATGGATCCATTATACAAATAGCTACTTTAGGTGTGGATGTAAAGGATCGTGCAAATTTTCCATTGTTAAGTGCATCACGTGAAATTTCACTTTTAAATTTTATCGAACGTGTAGATTTAATTATCGTGTTCTTTGTTATGTTTGGAATCATTGTAAAGGTAGGAATCTTTTTTTATGGAGGATTAAAGGGGCTTGAGTTAATTACAAATAAGCCTTACCGAAGTATGACATTACCTATGGGATCACTTATCGCCTTCTTCACAGTTGTGATAAGTCACAATTTTGTTGAACATATTGAGGAGGGTTTAGTGTTTGTTCCATATTATTTGCATATCCCTTTTCAATTTGGTATTCCTTTGCTTCTATTGCCCTTTATTTTATGGAAAACAAGGAAAAAACAAAAAAAGGAGTCCAGCTCATGAGTAGTTTTTCATCTTTGTTTACTAGAAGAAAAAATAAAAATAGAGGAAGAATCTCTCAGAAAGAGATTTATGATAAAGAAGGTATACCAAAGCATTTTAACTTAAATTTAGAGCGGAATTTAGAAAGTATTCAGGAACTTTTTAATCAAACATCTGATTATGAAGAAATTCCAATTAGGTTTGGAGATCTAAAGGGCTGTGTTTGTTACTTAGGTACGACCTTGAATAAAAGTGAGTTAAATACGCAAGTGCTAGAACCATTAAGAGTAGCATTTAAGCAACCGAAGACAGAATCACATAAAGAGATCGACTATATTAGGGAGGCTTTTTTTCCGGCGATTTCTTATGAATATGTGGAGACACTTCATCAGCTTGTTTGGCAAATGTTAAACGGTTATGCCATCATCATGATCGATCAGCATAACAGGGCTTTGGCGTTAAACATTGGTGGAACGGATAAGCGTTCTATTGAAGAGCCAAGTACACAAACGATTATTCGTGGTCCGAAGGAAGGGTTTGTAGAGGATATCAACACGAATATAGGTCTTATTAGGAAAAAAATAAAAAATCCACGACTTGTTTTTGAAGAATTTAATGTTGGAATTGATTCAAATACACAGCTGAAGATTGGATACATGAAAGGGATTGTTAATGAGGATATACTTAGTGAAGTAAAGCAAAGAATAAATAAAATCAATGCCTCAGGTATTCTCGATACTGGAAATATAGAAGAATTTATTTCAGATGAAACCTTTACTTTTTTTCCGTTAGTTTATAATAGTGAGCGACCTGATAGCATAAGCGGAAATATATTAGAGGGGAAAATAGCGATTCTTCTTGATGGATCACCATTTGTGTTGATTGTCCCATCCGTTTTTACGGATTTCTTTCAGTCAACAGAGGACTATTATCAACCTTTCTTTATGACAAGCTTTATTAGGATTATACGATATATGTCATTTATGATCACACTAACGTTCCCTTCCCTATATGTGGCGATTAC
>DASQMK010000250.1:0-10264 GCA_035645575.1 Metabacillus sp. | reverse complement strand
AACGTTGCTGAAATGGGACGTGTATTAGCACTACTTGAAGAAAAAGGGCTAATTAAATTAAATCCTGATGTTGAAAAAATCAATGCTACAAAAGATGATATTGTAGAAAATGAAAAAAATCTTGAAATTGATGATAGTGTTGCACCAGAAATGCTAGCAAGTGCTTATGAAAACAATGAAGGGGATGCTGTTATTATCAACGGTAACTACGCATTAGCAGCTGGCTTAAATCCAGCAGAAGATGCAGTTGCTCTTGAAGTAGGCGAAAATAACCCTTATGCAAACATCATCGTTGTTCGTAGTGAAGATAAGGACAAAGAGGAAATTAAAACACTAGTTGAAGTTTTAAAATCTGAAAAAATTAAAGAATTCATTAACACGAAATACCCTGGTTCTGTTTTACCAGTGAATGATTGATTAAATGATGAAAGTGACCTGTTTTTGGCAGGTCACTTTTTTGTTGCTTAGGAATTTATAAAATTCTTGTGTGGATAAGTGCTCGGCATCCAGCTCCAGCGCCTAGCCCCTCGAGGTCATAAGCTAATTTAGAATTGAAGGCAAAGGGCACCTTCTATTCTAAATTAGCTTATTTGCCCTAGGCTGACCAAGGCGCTTGCGCTTTTGTTCTTGGTCGCTTTCTGGTGTTTTTTATATAGGTTCTTTGAGCAAAAACTATGTAGGTAAAATTGGTGCGAGACTCCTGTGGAGTAGCGGGACAGGTGAGCTCATGCAGCGCTGTGCGTCGAGGAGGCTCAGCCCCCGCCACACTTAAGATGAGCATCCTGTAGCGGAAATCAACCTTTCCAATACTGTACATATCAACATTGTTTGCCAAATCAATTGAATACAACGATAGGAAACATGCATACTAAACCTGATAATGAAATAGGAATGGAGCTGTGAAAAATGGAACAGAATGAAGAGCTTATGACATCAACTGAAGCTGCTTTACATGAGTATAAAATGGGTTTAGGAATGTTTACACAAAAAATGCCAGACATTGCAACACACTATAATGCATTTACAGAGGCTTGTTTTAAAGAGGGAACCTTATCTAAAAAAGAAAAGCACTTAATTGCGTTAGGGATCGCGATTAATATGCAAGATGAATATTGTATTATTTACCATGCAAAAGGATGTCTTGATAACGGAGCAAATGAAGAGGAAATATTAGAAGCGGTAGGTGTTACAGCAGCTTTTGGTGGGGGAGCTGCTATGAGCCAAGCAGTCACACTTGTGCAAGAATGTATACACGAGCTTAATCAATTAAAACAATAAAAGCAAAATATTGAGTAAAATAGAGGATCTATGAGTAAAACAACAGATACTGTATATAATCTGACAAAATGATTCAAAATTAATTAGTAAGGTTCGTTAGATTATCTTACGAACTTTGAGTTGTTTGAAAATTCTTGCTATGCTTATAAACGTAATAAATAATAAGCGGAAAGGATTGATTCACTATTCACTCGAATCAAGATTCAATCGACCTGAATTATACATCTGAAATGGAAAAAGCGATGCATCAGGCACATGGTATAGGATATGCTGAATATGCTAGAGACCATGATAAACGTATGGATGTTGAAATGAGTCGTGAAGAAGAATACCGTAAAAGTCAGAAGATTTATGCAGAGGTTGAAAGAAAAATGAAAAAATAGGTTTTATAGATTGAAGAATCAGGGAGGAGCTCCCTGATTCTTCTTTTTATTTAGTAAGAGAGAGCCTTTTTGCAACTCAATCGAATTTTTTCCATGTAAGAAAATCTCGCCTTCTTAGAATGTTTTTTGTATAAAAGAAGAAAATAAACTAGGGATCGAAAGGGTAGATTAACAGAGGAATGTGTTATATAGTAGAAGCTAGCTAATTTCTCTATCTACATATCGTTGCATTGTGAATTAATGATGGATATACCATTTTTACACAACATTTTTCGACTAGGTTCCATAAAGGTTGTGTTCACTTTTCATTTGTTATAATATTAGAATGAGAATAAAATGAGAATTAGTAAACTTTATATATCATGGAGGTATCATTATGGCAGGTTCTACATTAATCATTAAGGATTTACACGTAGAAATTGATGGAAAAGAAATTCTTAAAGGTGTAAATCTTGAAATAAAAGGCGGAGAGTTCCATGCAATCATGGGACCAAACGGAACGGGTAAATCAACTTTATCTTCAGCAATTATGGGGCACCCCAAATATGAAGTAACAAAAGGCAGCATCACATTAGACGGTGAAGATGTACTGGAAATGGAAGTAGATGAGCGCGCTCGTGCAGGTCTTTTCTTAGCTATGCAATACCCAAGTGAAATCAGCGGGGTAACAAACGCTGACTTCTTACGTTCTTCAATTAATGCTCGTCGCGAAGAAGGTGACGAAATTTCTCTAATGAAATTTATCCGTAAAATGGATGCGAACATGGAAGAGCTTGAAATGGATCAAGATATGGCTCAACGTTACTTAAATGAAGGTTTCTCTGGTGGAGAGAAAAAACGTAACGAAATTCTTCAATTAATGATGATTGAACCAAAAATCGCTATCCTAGATGAAATCGATTCTGGTCTTGATATCGATGCACTAAAGATCGTTGCAAAAGGAATCAACAAAATGCGTAACGAAGAGTTCGGTTGTTTAATGATCACTCACTACCAACGCTTATTAAACTACATTACACCAGATAAAGTACACGTAATGATGCAAGGCCGAGTTGTAAAATCTGGTGGTCCTGAGCTGGCTCACCGCTTAGAAGCAGAAGGATATGACTGGATTAAACAAGAATTAGGTATTGAAGACGAAACTGTTGGGCAAGAAGCATAATTGTAAGGGGGAGTATGAGACGTATGGAAACATTAACGATCAATCAGGATTATGTCACAAGCTTTTCAAATCAGCTTGGTGAACCAGATTGGCTAAAAGATCTTCGCTTACAAGCTCTTGCAAAACTAGAGGATCTTCCAATGCCAAAACCAGATAAAACAAAAATTGATAAATGGAATTTCACAAACTTCAAAGAACATGTTGTTGAGAGCCAAAAGCTTGATTCTCTTAATGATTTACATGAAGATGTGAAATCTCTAATCGATCTAGAATCAGTAAATAAAAATCTTTATGTTCAAGTGAATAATACTGCAGCTTTTACTTCATTATCTAATGAAGTAAAAGAACAAGGTGTCATTTTAACTGATATTCATACTGCAGCGAAAGAACATTCGGATTTGGTACAAAAATACTTTATGAAAGATGGCGTGAAAGTTGACGAGCATCGTTTAACAGCTTTACATGCTGCTCTTGTTAATGGTGGAGTATTTGTCTATGTTCCTAAAAACGTAGAGGTTGCGGAACCAATTCAATCGGTGTTTGTACATGATAACCCAAATACGACATTATTCAACCATGTCATTGTTGTAGCAGAAGATAACAGCTCTGTTACATATGTAGAAAACTACATTTCTACTGTAGAAAAGGTTGAAGGTGTATTCAATATTATTTCTGAAGTATTTGCAAACACAAATGCTCGTGTTACTTACGGTGCTGTTGATACATTAGCAAATGGTGTTACAACATATGTTAACCGTCGCGGAGTTGCTGGGCGTGATGCACGTATTGAGTGGGCTCTAGGGTTAATGAATGATGGAGATACAATCTCTGAAAATGTGACAAACTTAATCGGTGATGGATCTTTTGGTGACACAAAAACAGTTGTTGTAGGTCGTGGCGAGCAAAAACAAAACTTCACAACTAAAGTTGTTCACTTTGGTAAGCACTCTGAAGGCTATATCTTAAAGCACGGTGTTATGAAGGATAGTGCTTCTTCAATATTCAATGGTATCGGTAAAATTGAACATGGTGCATCAAAATCCAATGCAGAACAAGAGTCTCGTGTTCTGATGTTAAGTGAAAAAGCACGTGGGGATGCAAACCCAATTTTATTAATTGATGAAGACGATGTAACGGCAGGTCATGCTGCTTCTGTTGGACGTGTTGATCCAATTCAGCTTTATTACTTAATGAGTCGTGGTATTCCTAAAGTAGAAGCTGAGCGCCTAGTTATTCATGGTTTCTTAGCACCAGTTGTTAAAGAACTTCCGATCGAAGGCGTGAAAAAGCAGTTAGTAGAGGTTATTGAAAGGAAAGTTAAGTAATGAATATCCATGATATTCGTGCTCACTTTCCGATCCTGGATCAACAAGTAAACGGGAAGGATCTTGTTTACTTAGATAGTGCCGCAACATCTCAAAAACCATTAGCTGTTATTGATGCTTTATCAACTTACTATAAAGAATACAATTCAAATGTTCACCGTGGAGTTCATACGTTAGGAACAAAGGCGACTGACGGATATGAAGGGGCACGAGAAAAGGTAAGACAATTCATTAATGCTAAGTCAATGCAAGAGATCATCTTTACTCGTGGTGCAACAACAGCGTTAAACATTGTAGCTCAGAGCTATGGGCTAACGAATGTAAAAGAAGGCGATGAAATCGTCATTACGTATATGGAACATCACGCAAATGTTATCCCATGGCAACAAGTGGCTAAAATCACTGGTGCTACATTAAAATACATTCCTTTACAAGAAGATGGGACAATCGATTTAAAGGATGTTGAAGAAACAGTCACATCAAATACAAAAATCGTTTCAGTGATGCATGTTTCAAATGTTCTTGGAACCATTAATCCGATTAAGGAAATCACTGAAATTGCTCATAAAAACGGGGCTGTAATGGTTGTTGATGGTGCTCAAAGCACCCCTCATATGAAAATAGATGTACGCGATTTGGACTGTGATTTTTATGCATTCTCTGGACATAAAATGTGTGGTCCAACAGGAATCGGTGTACTCTATGGTAAAAAGCATTTATTAGAAAACATGGAACCTGTAGAATTTGGTGGAGAAATGATTGACTTTGTTGGATTGCATGAGTCAACGTGGAAGGAACTTCCTTGGAAGTTTGAAGCTGGGACACCAATTATTGCTGGAGCAATTGGTCTAAGTGCTGCTATTGATTTTCTTGAGGAAATTGGCTTAGAAACGATTGAGGTACATGAGCATAAACTAGCCGAATATGCATTAGAACAATTAAGCCAAATTGACGGCATGACCATCTACGGACCTAAACATCGTGCAGGCTTAGTAACATTTAATATTGATGATGTTCACCCACATGATGTAGCAACAGTTTTAGATGCTGAGGGAATTGCTGTTCGTGCAGGACACCATTGTGCACAGCCTTTAATGAAATGGCTAAAGGTATCTGCAACAGCAAGAGCTAGTTTTTACCTGTACAACACAGAAGAAGAAGTTGATAAATTAGTTGCAGGTATTAAAAAGACAAAGGAGTACTTCAGTAATGTCTAATCATGTAAATCTAGATACACTTTATCGTCAAGTAATTATGGATCATTATAAAAATCCTCGAAATAAAGGGATTCTTGATAATAGCCTAACGGTGGATATGAATAACCCTACATGTGGAGATCGAATTCGTTTAACACTTGATCTTGAGGATGATATGGTAAAAGATGCAAAATTCGAAGGTGAAGGCTGTTCCATCTCTATGTCATCAGCATCTATGATGACACAAGCAATTAAGGGGAAAAAATTAGATGAAGCATTAAAGCTTTCAGAAATCTTTTCGAATATGATGCTTGGTAAAGAATATGATGATGATATCGACCTAGGTGATATTGAAGCATTACAGGGAGTAGCAAAATTCCCTGCACGTATTAAATGTGCGACACTTGCTTGGAAGGCAATGGAAAAAGGTGTAAAAGAAGGTAACGACTAATTTTACGCCTAAAATCTAAATGGATTGGAGTGAATGTAGATGGCAAAAAAGGCACCAGAAATCGGCGATTACAAGTATGGGTTTGCTGACAAGGATGTTTCCATCTTCCGTTCTAAACGAGGATTAACGAAAGAGATTGTGGAAGAAATCTCTCGTATGAAAGATGAGCCGCAATGGATGCTTGATTTCCGTTTGAAATCATTAGAGCATTTTTATAAAATGCCAATGCCACAATGGGGTGGAGATTTGGCTTCACTAAATTTCGATGAAATTACGTATTATGTAAAACCTTCTGAGAAATCCGAACGTTCATGGGATGAAGTTCCTGAAGAAATCAAGCGTACGTTTGATAAATTAGGGATTCCTGAAGCTGAACAAAAATATCTAGCTGGTGTATCAGCACAATATGAGTCTGAGGTTGTTTACCACAACATGAAAGAAGACCTTGAAGATCTTGGAATTGTTTTCAAAGATACGGATACAGCTTTAAAAGAAAATGAAGACATTTTCCGTGAGCACTTCGGTAAAGTTATTCCAGCAGCAGACAATAAGTTCGCAGCACTTAACTCAGCTGTTTGGTCTGGAGGATCATTCATTTATGTACCAAAAGGTGTAAAAGTGGATACTCCATTACAAGCTTACTTCCGTATTAACTCTGAAAACATGGGTCAGTTCGAGCGTACATTAATCATCGTTGATGAAGGTGCACATGTACACTATGTTGAAGGATGTACAGCTCCAGTTTATACAACTAACTCACTTCATAGTGCTGTTGTTGAGATCATCGTAAAAGACGGTGGATACTGCCGTTATACGACAATCCAAAACTGGGCAAACAACGTATTTAACCTTGTTACAAAGCGTGCGGTATGTGATGCGAACGCCACAATGGAATGGATTGATGGTAACATCGGTTCGAAATTAACAATGAAATACCCAGCCGTTATCCTTAGAGGTGAAGGTGCAAGAGGTATGACGTTATCCATTGCCCTAGCTGGTAAAGGACAACACCAAGATGCAGGTGCAAAAATGATTCACCTTGCACCAAATACATCTTCAACAATTGTTTCGAAATCCATCTCTAAACAAGGTGGAAAAGTAACATATCGAGGTATTGTTCACTTCGGACGTAAAGCTGAAGGTGCAAGATCAAATATTGAATGTGATACGCTTATCATGGATAATCAATCAACATCTGATACAATTCCATATAATGAAATCTTAAATGACAATATTTCTCTTGAGCACGAAGCAAAAGTATCAAAAGTATCTGAAGAGCAATTATTCTATCTAATGAGCCGCGGTATTTCGGAAGAAGAAGCGACTGAAATGATCGTAATGGGCTTTATCGAGCCATTTACTAAAGAGCTTCCAATGGAATATGCAGTTGAAATGAACCGTCTAATCAAGTTCGAGATGGAAGGTTCAATCGGATAATGAAGAAAGAACCTTGTATACCAAGGGTTTAAGAGGTTTAATAAAAAGTGTGAAATTACGGCATGCCGATTTCGTGCCGATTTGATTTTATCTTTTAGTGTAGGAGGCGAACTTTTGAAGTTCGTCTTCTTCTATTTTTTCAGTTATATCCAGATACGTATCCGCTGTTGTTTTGATGGTTTTATGTCCTAATCGATTAGATACATATTTCAGACTTGCACCGGATTCAAGAAGCAGAACAGCGTGTGTATGTCTGAACACGTGAGTGCCTTTATATTCTACACCGGCTTTTTTACAGTATTTTTGAATCATTTCACGAACAACAGAAGGTGTTAAATAATGACCATGATAATTTTGAAAAATGATACTATCTTCATTTTTACCGAATCTTTTATTTCCTAAAATTAATTCATTTTGCTTTAATTTAAACTTCTTTAATTCACGAACTAAATCTGGGTCAATTTTAATTGAGCGATATGAAGAAGCATTTTTTAATGTTGTCAGGATTACATTATTGTTATCATCTCTTCTTGTTTGTTTATCGATCGTTACCTTATCACCATCGATATCAGACCATCTTAAGGCTAATGCTTCAGATATTCTTAAGCCGGTTTTGCTTAAGAACAACATAAGCATGTAATAAAGCTGATATTCAGGGAATCGCTGATGCTTATATGTTTTCATGAAATCCAATAGCTTGTTTAATTCTTCAAAGCTAAAATATTTAACTGCATCTTCTTTTTGCACAGCTACACTATCTTGAACGGGAACTCTTAATTTATCAGCCGGATTTTTTCAAGCACTTCAAGTTCATGTACAGCGTGAAGTAAAATACTTTTCATAACTGAAAGATATTTTAGCCTTGAGCAAAATGAATATTTTTCTTTTCCGTTTTCATCTAGTTTACCGAATTTGGCAATCCATCTTTTTATTTCAATTCTACGAACAGTCATAATTTTTTTATGTCCAAAAGTGGGTAAAATGTGATTTCTAACAATCACTTCAAGTTGTACAAATGTTGATTCCTTTACATTAGCTTTTTTATGTTCAAGCCAATCCTTTGTTACTTCATCAAATAGCATATTTCTATCATTTAATGTTTGACCATAATAATTCCGTTCTTCAACTTTTGCAGCTTCAATTTCCGCTTCTTTTTTCGTGCGGAATGTTCCAATACTTTTTTCTTTACCATCTTTTGATCGTGCCTGCCATTTTCCACTTGGTAACTTTCTGAATGTAGCCATCTTTCCTTATCTCCTTTCAATCCTTTAAAACGATTTCCATAACGTTTTTTATTTTTGCTCTTTCTTCCTTTTGTTAGCAGCCTCTCCTGAAAAAGCCACCTTAAGATATCTCCTTGCGCTTTTTTTGTAAGTGGATCCAGCCCTAAATAAATATGATACCTTCATTTTTTCTCTCGTTGCTTGAATGTTGCCATCTTAATGGCCCGCCTTTATTGTAATTTGGAGGGTTCTTAGCAATTAATTATAAATTCTTCTGCGATGCTTTTCTAATTCGATAAGCTTCTTGTTTGCAAGCATTTGAACAGTATTTTTGCCGCTTTACCTTCTTAAAAGGCAATTTACAATTTGAATTTTGACATATATGAACAGGTTCATTATTAGATACTAGGTTCCATAGATCATGATAGATGGCCCTTATCAAATGTGGAGTATATTTCCACTCTTTAATGGTGAAACCTAAAGGCGGTTTACCCGTTACAATTGTTTCAGGAACCATTTTAATGCCTTGATTCCCAAGTGAATTAACTTTAAGTGCTAATAAACCTTGAGCTAGTTCTAAAAAACTAACTTCCTTTTCCATTTCCTCCTTAGTGGATGTGAACCCGGTCCATGATCCATCCTACCACAAAATTTCACAGCTCCCGCCTATAGGTTCTTTTACAGTTAATAAATTATCTTCAATTTCACTTTCTTGCATTTCTCCCTTATGAATGTTGATTAGTGCTTGATATAGCTTTAGTAATTTTTGCATTTGGTTAATATGGAAAAACCATAGTTCTATAGGTTCGCAATCGGGTTGGCCAATCGGTAAATTAATAAAATACAGTTAAAAGAGTGCGATAACTTGTAAAGGGTTATCGCCTTATTCATATTAAGCTGTAGGACAACCATCTCGGATAGTGAAAAGAAAATGCTAGAGGGTTGTTAATTTTATGAGGTTTATTAATGGGTAAGATTGTATTGTTTCATTTTTCTTCATAAGAACGTTATAAATGAAAGGACATCATAAATATATTATGAAATTTGGTAGATTCTTATTGAACAAATGGGGCAGGATTACTGAGGAAGGCAGGTAAGAAATCTATTCGGACTACAGATACGTAAGAAACGCTATTTCTTGAGATTAAGCGGACGGAGGTTCCCTTATTTGGGTAAACTAATCTTTTTCGCACCTGTTTTTTAGCAAATAGCGTACTCAGTGTCCGGAAACCCACAGGTGTACGGTGTAACGGATTGAATTTTATTGCACGAGTTTCAATAGCGAAGGAGTGGCTTGTACAGCCACTCCTATTTCTGTTACTGAACAATTTGGGATTTAATTTGATTAATTTAAACATCAGACAAATAGGAACGAAGCAAGAGCAGCCATCATAACAGCCCATCCTTCGTAAACGTCTGATGAATATATTAAAGTTATTTGTTTTACAGTTAATAATTCGTTTAATAAAACAATGAAAAGAAGGTTGACTAATATTAACCAGCTGTTATACAATCAATTCAAGGAAATTCATCAGATGAATATCTGTGTAATTAGAAATTGTAAATGTTTACATTGGTAATTAAATGTAATTTTCATCATTAAACATCAGATGAATTTAAGGGAGGGAAGATTATTTTATATCCTTAAAAGCTAAAGATTAATGTAAACCAAATTTGGCAAGGTATAATTGACATCGTTTACAAAGCACTTGGTTCGTCATGTCCCCATCTTGTCATATATGGGAACAGCTTTATCTTTTTATATACGGACCCGAATAGTATTAACTAAAATAGGAATATAACTAAGAA
>DASQMK010000249.1:0-2985 GCA_035645575.1 Metabacillus sp. | reverse complement strand
TAACACGATGAACAAACTTACCACCTTTAAACTTCAGTTGTGAACAGTTATCCTGTAACTAATTAATAACTGACGGGCTTCCCGTTATCGATGTTAAAGCCAAAGTCTTATTAATGTTGCTTACGAATACATTAATTATTGCTATTTATAGATTTTGGGAACAAGGGTGGAACCACGATCCATTGACTAAGTTTATTAAACTCGTCCCTTTTTATAGGGGGCGAGTTTTATTTATTTTCGGAGCAAAACTATGATGCTAAGGGTGTAATTAGTATCTGTGTCTAGTTCCGAAGCATAGGAAGTACAAGTGCAGTCAATGTGACAGGAGTCGCTTTTTTGACTGCCAGCGCCTAGCCCCTCTAGGGTCTAGTCACTCATGAATGGAAGGTAAAGAACACCTTCTATTTATGATCGTCTTAATTGCCCGAGGCTGATCGAGGCGCATCCACATTTCATAGAAGGAGTGAACAAGGATGTCAGACGTTATAAAAATTGCGTTTCCAGACGGAGCTGTGAAGGAGTTTGCAAAAGGTACCACAACTGAGGATATTGCGGCATCCATTAGCCCTGGTTTAAAGAAAAAATCACTTGCAGGGAAAATAGATGGTCAATTAATTGATTTGCGTACACCTATACAACAGGATGGTGCAATTGAAATTGTCACTCAAGATAGTGATGAAGCATTGGAGATTATGCGACATTCAACAGCACACTTGATGGCACAAGCGATTAAACGCGTGTATAAAGACCAATCCGTTAAACTAGGAATTGGACCAGTGATTGAAAATGGTTTTTATTATGATATCGATATGGAGCAGGCGATAACACCTGAAGATTTACCAGCCATCGAAAAAGAAATGAAAAAAATTGTGAATGAAAATATTGAAATTGTTCGTAAAGAGGTAAGTCGTGAAGAAGCACATCGTATTTACGAAGAAATCCAAGATCCTTTAAAATTAGAGCTGTTAGAAGCAATCCCAGAGGGTGAAGCTGTCTCTATTTATGAACAAGGAGAATTCTTTGACTTATGCCGTGGAGTGCATCTTCCATCAACAGGTAAAATTAAGGAATTTAAATTATTAAGTGTTGCAGGGGCATACTGGCGTGGAGATAGTAAAAACAAAATGCTTCAACGTATTTACGGAACAGCGTTCTTCAAAAAGGCTGATTTAGATGAGCATCTTCGTTTGTTGGAAGAAGCAAAAGAACGTGACCATCGTAAATTAGGAAAAGAGCTTAGCCTTTTCACAACATCACAAAAAGTAGGCCAAGGATTACCTTTATGGCTTCCAAAGGGTGCAACTATACGTCGTATTGTAGAGAGATACATTGTTGATAAAGAAGAAAGACTGGGCTATCAGCATGTTTACACACCTGTTTTAGCAAGTGTTGAATTATATAAAACATCTGGACACTGGCAACATTACCAAGAAGATATGTTTCCAATCATGGAAATGGATAATGAAGATTTAGTGCTTCGTCCAATGAACTGCCCGCATCACATGATGATTTATAAAAATGATATTCACAGCTATCGTGAATTACCAATTCGTATTGCTGAGCTTGGAACAATGCACCGCTATGAAATGTCAGGTGCGTTAACTGGATTACAGCGGGTACGTGGAATGACGTTAAATGACGCTCATATCTTCGTTCGACCAGATCAAATTAAGGACGAATTCATTCGTGTTGTTCGTTTAATTGAAGCAGTATACAAAGACTTCGGAATTGAAAACTATTCATTCAGATTGTCATACCGTGATCCGGAAGATAAAGAAAAGTATTTTGATGATGATAATATGTGGGAAAAAGCACAAAGCATGTTAAAGGGTGCGATGGATGAACTAGGCCATGATTATTATGAAGCAGAAGGTGAAGCTGCATTCTACGGACCAAAGCTTGATGTACAGGTAAGAACAGCTCTTGGAAAAGATGAAACTTTATCAACTGTTCAATTAGACTTCTTACTTCCAGAACGCTTTGACTTAAATTATGTTGGAGAAGATGGAAAGCAACATCGTCCTGTTGTTATTCACCGTGGTGTTGTATCAACAATGGAACGCTTTGTAGCATTTTTAATTGAAGAGTACAAAGGTGCTTTCCCAACGTGGTTAGCTCCAGTACAAGTTCAGGTCATCCCGGTTTCACCTGCTATTCATCTTGATTATGCGAAAAAGGTTCAAGAACAACTTCAAGAGGCAGGACTTCGTGTTGAACTAGATTCAAGAGATGAAAAGATTGGCTATAAAATTCGTGAAGCGCAAATTCAAAAAATACCATATATGCTTGTAGTCGGCGATAATGAAATTGCTGAGAATGCAGTCAATGTACGTAAATATGGTGAGAAAAAGTCAGAAACGATCGCATTCGAACAATTTGTTGAACAAATTCAAGAAGAAGTAAAAAGATCATAAATAAAAGAAATCGGTGGAGTTTTTCCACCGATTTTATATGTATAAACGTAAATAAAGTTATTGCAAGAACAGAATGGTTCTGATAAAATTACATTTGTTGTTTAGAAGATATATATAATTCACTTGCAAGATCTTTGTATTGATGTTATAATTCTCAAGGTAATTGAATAGTCTTTTATATTAAGAAGTAGAAGCACCCGCTTCTCACCTGATTGACACATCCGTTTGTAGTTGGCAGGTAACGATGATATAGTTAATTTATACAATCGTAGTGTGGGTGTTATGCATCCACACTTTTTTATTTTTTACAAATAAAAAGACCGAGATCTACAAAAACGGTGTTGTGAATCACTATTCAGTTTTGATAAAACCTTGGAGGTGGCTAATTATTAGCAAAGATATGATGGTAAATGACGGAATTCGCGCACGTGAGGTTCGTCTAATCGGTGCCAACGGAGATCAGCTTGGAATTAAATCTCGCCAAGAGGCTTTAGAAATTGCTGGAAGAGCTAATCTAGATTTAGTTTTAGTAGCTCCTAATGCAAAGCCTCCTGTCTGTCGCATCATGGAT
>DASQMK010000248.1:0-9367 GCA_035645575.1 Metabacillus sp. | reverse complement strand
ATTCCTGTTCGTTAGTCGGGCATTTACTACTCATATCCCTCAAACTACTATCTGAAAAAATAATATATGGTGGTACACCTAATTCTGATGCTAACTCTCTTCTTACCACCTTTAATTTATCAAATAAGTCATCATTCGCTTGAATAGCCTGTACTGTTATTTGCTCTTTTTTGAATACTTGTTTTTTGTCAACAATTACCGATAAAGTTTTTTTAGTAAGTAATAATACAGGGTATTGAGTATTTGTTAATGACAAATATCCCTCTGCAATTAAAAAATCAATAAAATCAACTATTTGTTTTTCTGTTTTATTTTTCATTAGACCGTATGTTGACAATTTATGAAATTGAAATTGGGTAATTCGCTTATTATTCGAACCTTTTAATACTTGTGCAACTAAAGTTTTACCAAATTTCTCGTTCATTCGCTTTACACAAGAAAAAACCATAAGGGCATCACGAGTCACATCAATCTTAGTACGAGTATCACGACAATTCATACATTTACCACAATTTATTTCAGGGCTTTTTTCTCCAAAATATTCAACAATATAGGATTGAATACATTTTTCTGTATGACATAAGTCTACCATTTGTTGAAGCTTTTGATATTCATGTATCTTTTTATCATCATTTATATTTGATTGCTCAATTAAAAATTTCTGAAGCTGAATATCTTGTCCAGCAAATAAGATAAAGCACTCACTAAGTTCTCCATCTCTTCCAGCACGTCCTGCTTCTTGGTAGTATGCTTCAATATTTTTAGGCAGATTATGGTGGATCACATAGCGAACATTCGATTTATTGATTCCCATACCAAAGGCATTTGTTGCGATCATGACCTGAAATTCATCAAATAAGAATTGTTCCTGCTGCTCCGCTCTATCCTTTTCAGACAATCCCGCATGATACTTGCCGCATTTCATTCCACTTTTCTCAAGAAATTGTGTTAAATCATCAACTTCCTTACGTGTTGCTGCATATATGATCCCTTGTTCGCTTGGATTTGCTTTTAAATATTTTAAAATAAAATCTCGTTTATTTTCTCCTTTTATCACATTAAAGGTTAAATTATCTCTAGTAAAACCAGTTACAAACGTATGGTCTTGATTAAGATCCAACAATTGACAAATATCTGCTGTTACTTCCTTTGTTGCAGTAGCTGTTAATGCAATAACCAACGGCTTTTTAGGAAGCGAATCAATCATATTTTTAATAGATCTATAGCTAGGGCGAAAGTCGTGTCCCCACTGTGAAATACAATGTGCCTCATCAATTGCCACAATAGAAATCGGAAGAGAGACAATTAATTCTCTAAATGAGGCTGCCTCCAGTCTTTCTGGGGCAATATATACAATTTTATATACCTCGTCCCTTATTTCATTCATTCTTTCATTCAGTTCTTGAGCAGATAAGCTACTATTTATAAAAGTAGCCGAAATACCGATACTTAAAAGTGCATCTACTTGGTCTTTCATTAGTGAAATTAACGGTGAAATGACAATCGTGACCCCATCCATTAATAAGGCAGGGATTTGATAACAGACTGATTTCCCCCCGCCTGTTGGCATAATGGCTAAAGTATCATTTCCTGATAATAGATTCTGTATAATCTGCTCTTGTCCCTTACGAAACGATGCATAACCAAAATATTCGTTTAAAAGTTCTTCTGCTTTTTGAAACATCTTATCACCCTTGTATCAAATGGTCCTTATTGCTAGATATAAATATAAGTATAACACGAGATTCATTTAATGTATTTTAATGTAATCGTTCTATTTAAACATAAAATTGTTTTTTATATGTATCAAAATGGTCATACTACTACCATATCCTCAATTTTCACTTATAAAAACGTATTTTAACCCTAATTAGAAAAGCTTGGTATTTCCTATGATTTAATAGCAAAAAAGCTAACTCATTTCTCCTCTAAAAAGGAGAGGGTGAGATAGCTTTTATCTTATTTATGAATCCAAACAGCACCAGCCGAGTTATCTTTTGCTTCGCCAATTACCTCAAACTTTAAGCCATGATTAGGGACAATACGACCAGCATCTGGAATCGCCGAATCGATATAGCTATTGGAATCATCAAACTTTTTCACACCATTGAAACCTACAAACTCGTATGCTCCACGAGTTGGAGAGTTTACAAAGAAACTTGGTGTTTTATCCAAAGAGAACGCTGCATCAGCAATTTGATATCGAGTACTTTGAGCAATGGTCTTTTCACCATTTAAAGTACCAAATACAGCCTCAGGATGTGAATCAACGACACCTAGGAAGCCTTGTCCTGGATGTACTCCGACCCAGTTATCTGTATAACTTTCATCAGCATACCAAACAACTAAACCAGTATTATATACTGCACCACGTGAGTATGCTAGGGATTTATCAGAGCCAGCGTAATTTCTCCACTCTAGATAATAATGATTGTTTGCTTTTGAATAACCATTTGACACAATAAATCCATCTAATGCAACTTGTGCTTCCCCTTCAGCTCCATCGGAAAAGATTTCCGTGCCATCTGCTGTTACAGAAATATTATCAAGTGCAAATCCTTCTGGTGCTAGGCCACCGTCTGTTACATATTCAAATACAAGCTTTACCTTGTTCCCAGCAAATTGACTTAAGTCATATGTTTTTTCAACCCATTCACCGTTTGTTGTTTCCATTCCACCTTGAGTATTTTCATCCCCGATAAGGTCTAACTCAACTGTTTGTCCATCGCTTGTTACCGCATTGACATAAACATAATCATAATCATATTCTACTTCAAACCATTGCAATGCCTTGAATTCTGCAGTTGTTGCATTTGTTAAATCGAATTCAGGTGTTTCCAGAGCTGTATGAAGGTCATCACCTTTTGTGCTGTAGTAATAGTTTTCCCCACCAGCTTCTGCAGGCATAAAGCCTTTTACATCCTTTTGTGGTAAATTCACTTTTACGATTCCAGGATTATTAGATTTTGTAATACTCTGGTCAATATTCGTTGCTACACCATTATTCGTAATATCCTCATAGTCTACCTCTACAATGTTTGCCCAGTTTCCACCCATTACATTTTGGAAAAACTCCTTATTTTGCGGTGAAAAACTAGTAGGAGCCGTTCCAGCAATATTACCATTCCAGCTTCCGCCACTCATAATAGACCAAGAAGCAACAGGTTCACCATGTCCTGTATATTGTGTATCATATTCATCTGGTAGTCCTAAATCATGTCCAAATTCATGAGCGAATACACCTACTGCACCATCTTCTGGTTGAATTGTGTAATCATATGCCCCCATTTGGCCACCCCAATAGTTCACTTCTGCTTGAGAACCTGGTACCGCATACACTCCATTTAAAGCCCAGCGATGAGACCAAATAGCATCATCTCCAAGCTGCCCACCACCAGCTTCTTGACCTGTACCAGCATGAATAATCATCAAATGATCCACTAGTCCGTCTGGTTCATTTTGATTTCCGTCACCGTCTAAATCGTATAAATCGAACTCATCAAACTCAGCTAAATCAAGTCCAGATGCAACTGCAGCATCTAGTGCTCTTTTTACTAAATCACGTGGTCCTAGTGGATTCAGATTATCATGACCACCAGCAGGATTATCATCACCATAATCAGCTGCATTACCTGGAACCGTTAACCATTCTGAAACAGTTCCATCAACAGTGTAGCTTCCGCCTGATTGTTCTTCATAATACTGTTTAAACGTTTTCACTTTCTCCCCATTAAATAAAGTGAATTCTTCATCTCCAAACATTAATTTTTCATAATGCTCACGGTTAAAGTCATCTGCATACATATATCCTTCTTCTTGCACGACATTATTATGTTTGAAATCCTCAAACTCAGTCAACAGAACAAGTACTTTATCAGTACGAACCTCTCCATTATATTGAGCTTGTTTTGCAGAATTCACTTTCACTTCACCATTCGGTTTACCCTTTTTATAATTTTCATGGCCTTTGCTAAGTTGGTTAGTCAGCTTGACCTTTTGTTTTGTCAGAAAATCCTTTGTTTTCTTGTCCATCAGTACTTTGTCGCTAGACTTATGTGAAACCTTCCCCGGCTTTTCGCCTTGTTTCTTTTCGACATATTCCTTTACCGCATTTTTCACTTGTTCGCTACTAGCATTCTTCGAAATTATTCCTTGTTCTTTTAAAGAGTTAGCTAACCTTTCTTCAGGAATAATATTCCAATCAATAGGTGCAGATTCTTGAACAGTGCTAGCTGCTTGAACATTTGAACCACTTGGTAGATATGTACTAAATAAAAGTCCCCCCGTAACGATAGAGCTAGCAGTAATTTTTAATATCTTTTTCCACCGCTTGTTTCTCGCTTGAATTCCTCTTTTCAACTTTCTCAATTTAATCCCCCTTCATTTTAATAGAAATCTCCCAGATCATACCCCAAAAATGCTTTCTACTAAAATATTAATTATTACAATACTATTATAATCTTTATATGAATATAATAAATAGTTCGAAAATTCTATTTTCTGAAAATTTAAACAAGTTCTTTATTCCTATATCTTCCTGATTCGTAGGTCATTATATCGAGATATAATGCAAGTCAAATAAACCTTTATTATTTAATAACTTCGATAGTTTTTCTCACAAAAAAATATATCCTCACCAAGCATCCAACTTTATTCATAGTAATAAGTTCATTTTTTCACTATTACTTTAAAATACTTTAGCTTTAAAGCTTTTAATTATTAAAGAATATTATTTTAACAAAAATACCTCATCGTAAATATTACATTTATGACAAATCGAAGACGTTCTCTTTTCAATTAACCAAAACCCCCAAAAAACAGCAAAGTTCTACAAAATGTATAAATAAGTATTGATGAAAAGAGGTTTAATATATTATGTTTTCAACAACTGAAATTGGAATAGATCTAGGAACGGCAAATATACTTGTTTATACAAAAAGCAAAGGAATTGTTCTAAATGAACCTTCTGTGGTAGCAATTGATACTGTTTCCAAGAAGGTTTTAGCTGTTGGTTCTGAAGCAAAAAGCATGATTGGAAAAACACCTGGCCAAATCGTTGCCGTTAGACCCTTAAAAGATGGGGTAATTGCTGATTATGATGTTACAACTGATATGTTAAGACATATAATGAGAATTGCATCAAAAAAACTAGGAATGTCCGTGAGAAAGCCGACTGTTGTCGTTTGCACACCTTCTGGGGCAACATCTGTGGAAAGAAGAGCGATACAGGATGCAATACGTAGCTCAGGTGCTAAGCAAGTTCATTTAATTGAAGAGCCTGTAGCTGCTGCCATTGGAGCTGATTTACCTGTAGATGAACCTATAGCAAACGTCATTGTCGATATTGGCGGGGGGACAACTGAAGTTGCCATTATATCATTCGGCGGTGTTGTTACATGCCACTCTATTCGTATTGGAGGTGACCAATTAGACGAGGATATCATTCAATACGTACGTAAACATTACAATCTATTAATTGGTGAGCGGACAGCCGAGCAAATGAAAATGGAAATTGGTTATGCATTGATTGAGCATGAAAAAGAAACCATGGATATTCGAGGCAGAGATTTAGTGACAGGATTACCTAAAACCATCACCGTCTCATCAACTGAAATGCAGGTAGCAATGAAAGAGTCACTATTACACATTTTAGAAGCCATTCGAGCAACCCTTGAGGATTGCCCGCCTGAATTAAGTGGTGATATTGTAGACCGTGGAGTTATTTTAACTGGTGGTGGAGCATTAATGAAAGGCATCCAGGAATGGGTAAGTGGAGAAATGATCGTCCCAGTTCATATCGCTCCTAATCCATTAGAGTCTGTAGCAATCGGTACAGGTAGATCTCTCTCTGTTATTAATAAATTATTAAGAGCGGCAAAATAAATTATTTTAACACTTATTAAAGGATTAAACACTCTACATCACAAGGAATCAAGTATGTAGTGGGTTTGATCCTTTTTCATTTTCTATTCATATCAGCCTCTTTTCTACTTTTTACACAAACTTTACAAAATAAGTTGCATCAATTCTCTTACTCTTGAATACATTATATCTGGTTTACTGTGAAGAAAAGTAAATCCTTTTTTTGAAACATTGGATGAATTTATTTCGTTTAATCAATGAAAACCAAAGGAGGCACATGAGTGAAAGATCTTAGTAGACGTATTATCATCAGCTTAACATTAGCCGTCATTATTATGGGAGGAATGAGCGTTTCAATTGCAAATATGCCGGGCAAACCATCTGAGGATGAAATTGTTCAAGTTGTAAGTGAATAAGACAAAAGCGAGGTTTTTTATGACGATGTTTATTTACAACAAATCTACTTTTCAACAAATCATACAATTTTGCTTTCCAATTACAGCTCTATTTCTACTCTTTAATCGGTGGGGAGGTTCCTATACAATTCATGTCTTTGTCATTCTCTTATTGCTGGGATTTACCTATTCATTTATGTCAATGATGTCCAAAAAAGCATTGATTGGATCTATTATTAACCTTTACGTAATCGGGATTTTAATGTTTGGGAGTGCAGTGATGTATATGATCACATTTGCATCAGGTGTATAAGCGTACATAAGCTATATACATATTAGATTACCTAAGGCTTCTCGCCAATCCTATTGGCGAAAACCTTAGGCTTTCTTTTTCTCAAAATAAGCATTTAAGTGATAGTACCCGCCCATTCTTAATGCTTTAATTTTTTACACCCTAAATGCTCTGTCGCCTAAAATCTTATATGTGATATCATCAGAAGGAGGATTATGTAAGCCCGCTCTAACATCCCGATAATATCTTTGAAGTGGGTTTGAATAGTACAAGCTTTGTCCCCCTACAATTCTCATAGCCAAATCCACTACTTCTACTGCTGTATTTGTAACGATTGTCTTTGCAATGGCCAAATCGTAAGCTAGCTTCCCTCTCTCATCTTTAGTCATGTCATCCCATTTTTCAGCTGTTGAATATAATAATGTTCTTGCAGTTGTTAACTTAATATCCATTTCCGCTACCTTCTTTCTTACCTCTGGCACTTCTTTAATAGGGTGAGGCAAGCTTGTTGGTTGATAGGTTTTGGCAAAGCTAACAGCTTCATTTCTTGCAGCAACTGCTATTCCAATGTAACAAGCAGGAATATGAAGTAGCCATCCTTGAGCAGCTGGTCGATCCTTCTTCTCTTTTCTTTCCACTAATGCATTCTCTGGAAGATGAACATCCGTTAAGATAAGATCATCACTTCTCGTCCCTCTCATTCCAACAGTATCCCAAGTTTCCTCAATCGTTACACCTTCTGTTTTCCTCGGAATTAGAAAGTCACCAATTTCTCCAGTTTCTTTTATTGTTGCAGGAACGATGAAATAATCTAATGCAGGAGCCAATGAAGTAAAGATTTTCTTCCCATTAACGACCCAATTACTATCTTTTTTAACCGCAAGAGTTTCTGGCTTCCCACCTCTAGCAGGACTTCCAGAATTAGGTTCGGTTGCAGCACTATTTATTAAAGTTTTATTTGAAATTATGTCCTGACAAACACGTTGATAAGTTTCTTGATCCCATTTTTGGGTTACATGCAAGTGCATCATTAAACCTAAATGCCAACCTAATGACAAGGCTGTAGCTGCATCGCCTTGAGCAATTTTTTCCTGAACTAAAAGAAAATCATAAAGACTAGCCCCATGTCCTCCATATTCCTTTGGAATAGTAAGGTGAAGATATCCTTCTTCTTTCAATACATCAAAATTTTCAAATGGAAATGCTCCATTTCGATCATAATAATCTGCTCGTTTTGCGAATACTTTGGATAGCTTATCTGTTTTTGCTAGCCATTTCTCTTGATTCGATGTTTTAATAAATTGTTCATCCAAATAGTTCACGTTATCACCTCAATACTTCTTATTGTATTCATTTTCCATTCCAACTGAAAGTAATTTGGCTTATGGGTTGGCTTTGCATTTCATCTATTGAATGGTTTTGATACAATAATAACGAAATGGAAAGCAGTTTATACATATTTTCCTGATAGAAGGAGTGTTTACTTTGACAAATTTTCAAAAAAACCTAGAAAAATATGCGGACCTGGCTGTTCGTGTAGGAGTTAATCTTCAACCAAATCAAAATTTAACAATAAATGCATCAATAGAGGTCGTCGATTTTGTTCGATTAGTTGTAAAAAAAGCATATGAAGCTGGTGCTCGAAATGTATATGTTGAGTGGAGTGATGATGTAATCACTAGAACTCGCTTTGAACTAGCTTCTGAAGAAGCTTTAAGTGATTATCCTGAATGGAAAGCAAAAGGACTAGAAACATTAGCAGAAAATGATGGTGCATTTATGTCCATTATATCTTCTGATCCTGACCTTTTAAGTGGTATTGATCCAAAGAGAATCGCTGCTTCAACCAAAGCCGCTGGAATGGCCCTTTCAAAGTACCGAAATTACCTTCAAGCTGATAAAGCTAGTTGGTCTGTAATTGCAGCTGCCTCAAAGAAATGGGCAGAAAAAGTATTCCCAAATGAAAATGAGGACCAACAAGTTGAAAAGCTTTGGGAAGCGATATTCAAAACAACACGTGTGGATCAGGAAGATCCTGTTGCAGCTTGGAAGCAGCACAATGACAACTTATATACAAAAGTAGAGTACTTAAATAGCAAAAAATATAAAAAGCTTCACTATACTGCTAAGGGAACAGATTTGACAATTGAACTTCACGATACTCACACATGGGTTGGCGCCGGAAGTGAAAATGAAAAAGGAAATTTCTTTATGGCTAATATGCCAACAGAGGAAGTATTTACTGTTCCACTCCGTAACGGTGTAAATGGGATTGTTCAAAGTACAAAACCTCTTAGCTATAGCGGAAATTTAATTGATAATTTCTCTTTAACGTTTAAAAACGGAAGAATTGTTTCTGTAAAAGCGAAAAAAGGTGAAGAAGTGTTAAAACAGCTTGTTGAAACAGATGAAGGATCACACTATTTAGGAGAAATTGCATTAGTTGCACATGATTCCCCGATCTCTCAGTCTGGCATCCTTTTTTATAACACGCTTTTTGATGAAAATGCATCAAATCATTTAGCGATCGGAAATGGGTATGCCTTTTGTGTAGAAGGCGGAAAAAAAATGTCACGTGAAGAATTAGAAAAAGTAGGAGTAAATTCTAGTATTACACATGTCGATTTTATGATCGGTTCTGCCGATATGAACATTGATGGTATCAAAGAAGATGGGACATCTGAAGCTATCTTTCGAAATGGAACCTGGGCTTTTTAATTTTTTGAAAATGGGGCTGACAGTAGTTAGCCCTTTTCACAGAATAAGAATATGACAAAGGTCTTATACATAGATAAGGAGATTTTTTATGAAGCAAGTC
>DASQMK010000247.1:0-7377 GCA_035645575.1 Metabacillus sp. | reverse complement strand
AATGATTCCCTTAAATCTTTGTGTATCCGCTACATTGTCGCATCAGGTTACGTAATCGTACAATAAGGATAAGAAAAACTCTTAATCAACCTTTAATGGGGGTGTTTGACGTGTCAGTTATTTCAAGAGATTTATTTTTATATCTATCAAACAATAAAACCTTAAATCGAGCAGCCCAAAATTGGGGAGGAAATATTGCCTCTGGAAGGATTGTCGGTGGGATAGACTTTCCAAGCTCCATTAAATTTATTAAAGAGTTAAATGATCAAGGGTTTTCAGTGACTGTTGATCATTTAGGTGAATTTGTTACAAGTGAAGAGATTGCAAGAGAGCGGACAGAAGAATGCATCCAAACGATTGAAACAATCGTCGCTCAACGATTAGATTCTCATGTTTCCTTGAAATTAACATCATTAGGTTTAGATATTTCAAAGGAACTAGTATTTGAAAATATGAGAAAGATCATGGAAACGGCTGAAAAATATAAAATTATGGTCACGATCGACATGGAAGATGAAAAACGATGTGAGGATACACTTTCAATTTTTAAAGGTCTAAAAGCTGATTATACCTATCTCAGTACTGTTATCCAAGCATATTTATATCGATCTGAGCAAGATGTACAAAATTTAAATACTTATGAGCCATTTTTACGACTTGTAAAAGGTGCTTATAAGGAATCACCAACAGTTGCTTTTCCGAAAAAAGCAGATGTGGATGAAAACTACAAAAAATTAATCAAAACTCGTTTATTAAATGGTCAATATACAGGAGTTGCGACTCATGATGATGCCATTATTGAATATACTAAGAGATTAGTAGAGGAATATCAAATTCCAAGAAATTCTTTTGAGTTTCAGATGCTGTACGGCATGAGAACACAAACACAAAAGGAATTAGTGAAGCAAGGGTATAAAATGCGTGTGTATGTTCCATATGGTATTGATTGGTATGGATACTTTATGAGACGTCTTGCTGAGCGTCCCGCAAATCTTGCTTTTGTTCTAAAGGGTATGACAAAAAAATAAAAAGGAGTCGATGAATGATGACAACAGTTTACAAACACGAACCATTTACTGATTTTTCAAAAGAGGAAAACCGCAAAGTATTTGAAAAAGCGCTAGAAAATGTGAACAAGGTATTGGGAAAAGAATACCCACTCGTGATTAATGGTGAACGAATTTCAACCGAAGGTCAAATTGTCTCCTATAACCCGGCAAACAAAGAAGAAGTTGTGGGAATCGTAGCTAAAGCTACTCAAGAACATGCTGAAATGGCAATTCAAGCAGCGGATAAAGCTTTCCAAACATGGAGATATTGGAATCCTGAAGAAAGAGCGAATATTTTATTCCGTGCAGCGGCCAGCATTCGTCGTAAAAAACATGATTTTTCTGCATTATTAGTAAAAGAAGCAGGGAAGCCTTGGAATGAAGCGGATGCAGATACAGCTGAAGCGATTGATTTCTTAGAATATTATGGACGTCAGATGATTGAGCTTGCTAAAGGAAAACCAGTTAATAGTCGTGAAGGAGAAATCAACAAATATGTTTATACACCGACAGGCGTAACAGTTGTGATCCCGCCTTGGAATTTCTTATTTGCGATCATGGCTGGTACAACTGTTGCTCCGATTGTGACAGGTAACACGGTTGTACTAAAACCGGCAAGTGCTACACCAGTCATTGCAGCACAGTTTGTCGAGGTACTAGAAGAAGCGGGCTTACCAAAAGGTGTTGTTAACTTTGTGCCTGGTAGTGGCGCTGAGGTTGGTGACTACTTAGTTGACCACCCGAAAACAAGTATTATTACCTTTACAGGATCTCGTGAAGTTGGAACTCGTATTTTTGAACGTGCAGCAAAAGTTCAGCCTGGTCAGCAGCATTTAAAGCGTGTTATTGCAGAAATGGGTGGAAAGGACACTGTATTAGTTGATAAAGATACTGATCTCGAACTAGCTGCTCAATCTATTTTCGCCTCAGCATTTGGCTTTGCTGGTCAAAAATGCTCAGCAGGCTCAAGAGCAGTTGTTCATGAAGATGTCTATGATCAAGTTCTTCAACGAGTAGTCGAGATCACAGAGCAAAAAATCACAGGCAATCCTGAAAAATATGAAACATATATGGGACCAGTAATTGATCAGGTTTCATATGACAAAATCATGGATTACATTCGCATCGGAAAAGAAGAGGGTCGTTTAATGAGCGGAGGAAAGGGCGACGATTCTAAGGGCTATTTCATTGAACCAACCATTTTCGCTGACCTTGATCCAAATGCTCGACTCATGCAAGAAGAGATCTTCGGACCTGTTGTGGCATTTGCTAAAGCGAAGGATTTTGACGAAATGCTTGCAATTGCAAATAACACGGAATACGGTTTAACAGGTGCCCTTATTACAAGAAATAGACAATACATCGAGCGTGCGAAACATGAGTTCCATGTTGGAAACCTTTATTTCAACCGTAACTGTACTGGAGCTATCGTTGGTTACCACCCATTTGGAGGCTTTAAAATGTCTGGAACAGACTCTAAAGCAGGTGGTCCAGACTACTTAGCTCTTCATATGCAGGCGAAAACAATTAGTGAGATGCTTTAATAAAAGTGAGGAAGTAGACAGGAAAGTAGGTCTGCTTCCTTTTTTAGTGTGATTTATACCTAGGAAAAATGGAGTTTGCAAACATAATTGTTTTCTCGTTAGAAAAGAGCTTGGATTTACAAAAAAGCTTCATACGTTCTACCTTCCTTAATGTCATTGCTTAAAGAGTAACAAGAAAATGGAGTTTTTTCAATTTCCTGAAACTTTCGTCTATCTTATTCGTATTATTTATTGAAGATAACTAGTTATAAAGTCTTACCACGTGGAAATAAAAGGCTAATACATTTATTAGGAGGCAGATGGATGTCAGGTGTTTTCGGAGTTATTGTAATCTTAATTCCCTTATTAATTATTGCTGCACTTGGTGGTGTAGGGTATTTCTTTTGGGTGAAAATTCGTTACCGGACGGCTAAGTCTAACCAAGCGTTAATTATCACAGGTCCAAAACTAGGGGATCCTGAAAAAGAAACAAATATTTTTACAGACCAAGAAGGACGTTCGATGAAAATTATTCGAGGTGGCGGTTATAGACTTAGACGTTTCCAAACTGCAACACCTGTTAATTTAACGTCTTTTCAATTAAAGCTTTCAACCCCAAGAGTTTACACAAACGGAGGAGTACCGATTGTCGCGGATGCAGTTGCGATGGTAAAGGTAGCTGACACATTAAATGGAATTGCCAATTATGCAGAGCAATTTTTAGGAAAAGAACAAGAAGAGATTGAAGCAGAAATTATCGAGGTTCTTGGTAGTAATCTTCGTGCGATATTATCAAAGATGACGGTTGAGGATATTAATAGTGACCGTGAAAAATTCAATCATGATGTATCAGAAGTTGCACAAAAACAATTAGATTTAATGGGATTTAAAATTACTTCATTAGGCTTAACAGATTTACGTGATGCAGATGAGGAAAATGGTTATTTGAAAAACCTTGGAAGACCGCGTATTGCAGAGGTTCGTAAACTAGCAGAAATTGCTGAAGCTAATAGTGAGCGTGAAACTCGTATCCATAGAGCACAAACAGATCAAGAAGCGAAAGAAGAGGAATACAAGCGTCAGATTGCGGTTGCAGAATCGAAGAAAGAAAAAGATATTAAGGATGCTGCCTTCAAAGAGGAAACAGAGCGTGCACGTGCAAAATCAGAACAATCATATGAATTAGAAAGAGCAAAACTTGCGAAAGAAATAAAAGAAGAGGAATTAACACTGCAATTTTTAGAACGAGAACGTGCTGTTAAGCTAGAAGAGGAAGAAAGTAAGGTTCGTAAAGCAAAAGCAGATGCTGAATACTATGAAACTACGCGTAAAGCTGAAGCAGAAGCTCGCAAAGCAGAGATTGATGGGGAAGCTAAGGCAAAAATTCGTCGTGAAGAAGGTTCTGCTGAAGCAGACGTTATTCGTGAGCGCGGTAAAGCTGAAGCAGAAGCTCGTAAACTATTAGCTGAAGCAATGGAAAAACACGGTGATGTGATCATTACCGAGAAGCTTATCGAAATGCTCCCAGTCTTTGCAGAGAAAATTGCACAGCCACTGACAAATATTGATTCTGTCAAAATTATCGATTCTGGTAATGGCCAGGGTGTATCCTCATTTGGAAAAAGCATCACAAAAACAATGGTTGATATCCAAGAGCCATTAAAAGAAATGACAGGGATAGATATGGGTGAGTTATTAAAATCATATGCAAATAGAACAAATCGTACAGACAATCATATTACGTTTCAAGAAGTAAAGCGTGACGACGGTTCGGATACAATTACGGTTGTTGATGACCAGCCTGAAAAATAATATTAGAAAAAACATGGTTTGTCACCAAGTCATAGCGGCATAAGTCATAATTTCTCTTAACCTATCATTCTTAGATTTTTTACGTAATAAAATGAAAAGCGGGCAAATTTTGTCCGCTTTTTCATATTTCTATGAAAGATTTTCTACAATAAAACTATACAAGTATAAACTTGCAAAGTATCATAAGATTAAAGAAATATGAGGTAGGAGTTTTCTTATGAATGAACTACTTGAGCGTACTTTATCAATTTCTGATTTGAATGAAGTTGTCGATGTTATTAGCAATGGGTTAAAAAAGCCAATGATTGTGGAGAGTGATCATTTCTTTTTACTGGCTTACAATTCTTATTATGTGAATCATTTTGACTATGCAAACCAGCAAACGATTTTTTCAAAAAAATGTCCATTAAATATATTTGAGCGATTTGTTGAAACAGGGATTATTGATCAATTGAAAACAAATGACAAACCGTTTCGGGTCGAAAAAATGAGGGAAATTGGATTGAATCGTCGAGTAGTTGTCAACGCAAAATATAAGGATACCATTATGGGATACATTTGGGTGCAGGAAATTGATGATCCATTAACAGAAGAAGAATTAGATTTTCTTTATGAGGTTTCCTTTCATGTTGGAAAATTAATTTATAAGAAAAATAAGCTTAAGCAAAAAAAAGCAGAGGAAGTCGAATACTTTTTTAGAAAAGTGATTAACCATGAATTTATGAATGAAAAGGAATTAAAGTGGGAAGCAACAGAACTTGATATTGTGCTGCCCTCTATTTTTAGTGTAATGGTGGTTAATGCCATTCATGCAGATGAAGAACTTATCGAGGAATTAAAGGAAACAATTCGTTCTTACCTAAATTTAAAGGATAATACTAGTCATGTGTTAGTGTACCGAACCAATATTGTCATTGTCGTAGGTTGCTATTCTCTTAAATATTCACCTGTAACAGCAGCGCTTCAAATTGTTGATAACTTATTAACAAACTTTGATGCAAAACGATATTCAAATATTTATATCGGTATCGGGAATGAGTATCAGCCTATTTTATCTATGCACAGAAGTTATAAGGAAGCACTTGAGGTCATTTCGATTGCGGAAGATTTAGGAACACAAGAAAACCTTCCATATGAATATAACAAAATTGGTGCTCTTAGGTATTTGGATGTTATTCAAGAGAAAAATGCTAAAACGAATTATACAAATAAAAATATACAGATCCTTCAAGCTAAGGATAGAGAAAGTCAAACCGAGCTTGTTAAAACATTGGAATATTATTTAGTGAATAATTGTAAGCTTAAGCCAACTGCTGAGCAAATGTTTATACATCCTAATACATTAAATTACCGAATGAAACAAATTACAGAACTAACAACGATTGACTTTTCTGATTTTAATCAAAAGTGTCAGCTATATCTTGACTTAATGGCTAGTAAAAGGGACATCATTAGGATGCGAAAGACCGAAAAAGGGAAATAGCGTGTAAGCGGTTACTTAAGGTAAGAGGAAATTTTATATTTTGAAATAAGCGTGTTTAACCATAAAAACGATGACTCATCTCTACTAGTATATCTAGAAAGGATGAGTCATTTTTTGAACGAAAAGAAGCAGTATTAAATTTTATGGGTGATTGAAACAAAAAACTACTGCTTTCACTATTAGGACTTAGACGTTGTGAAAGTTTGTTTGAAAGATAAGGTAACAAGTAAACTGAAAATGAAAAGAGATTATGTGAGAATAGGGAAAACGAACTTTTTCAAATTTGCGAAAAGGAGTGTTTTCCATGCAAAGGCAAAAGCTTTTAATAAATAATGAGAGATTGAAACAAGAGCTTGAGATATTTGCAAGCTATGGAAAAACCGAAAATAATGGGGTGACAAGATTATCATTATCCCCAGAAGATATTTCAGTAAGAAACCATTTTATTTCATGCTGTGAAGAGTTAGGAATGGCCATAAAAGTTGATGATATGGGAACGATTTATGCGACACTCAAAGGACTAAGTGATAAGCCCCCAATAGTGATTGGTTCCCATTTAGATACTGTAAAAAAGGGAGGGAGGTTTGACGGAGTACTAGGTGTTGTGGCAGGTCTTGAGCTTGTAAGAACACTTGTGGAAAATCAGATCACTCCTGAAATTCCTATTATGATTGTAAACTTTACAAACGAAGAAGGAGCAAGATTTGAACCATCAATGATGGCGTCAGGGGTTTTATCAGGTAAATTTGAAAAAGTTGAGATGATAAAAATCAAGGATGAAGAAGGGATAAGTTTTGCAGAAGCGTTACATAAAAGTGGTTTTGAAGGAGATATCAAGAATCGGTTAAATTGTGCAACAGCGTTTTTAGAATTACATATTGAGCAGGGACCGATTTTAGAAAGTGAAAGCTTATCAATTGGAGTCGTCGATTGTGTTCTTGGTATGGTTTGTTATGAAATTGAAGTAAATGGTGAATCCGATCATGCAGGAACAACTCCGATGATTATGAGAAAAGATGCGTTATTTGCGACAAATCATCTCATTTCCTTTATTCGTGAAAAGATTGGAGCTCTTGATAAAGAGCTTGTCTTTACAATAGGCAGAATGAATGTATCTCCTAATATCCATACAGTCATTCCGAATAAAGTTGTTTTTTCCTTTGAAGCGAGACATAAGGATCCGGTAATCATTGAGAAAGTAGAGGAAATCATTCAATCGCTTCCTGTTCTTGTAACAGAAGGGTGTGAGGTGAGCATAAGGAAGCTATGGGATCGCGACACGGTTATATTTGATCAAAAAATATGTGGGCTTTTAGAGGAAGCGACTAAAACATTAGGGTACGAATATAAAAAAATGGTGAGCGGAGCAGGACATGATGCTCAATTTTTAGCAAGCTTTGTTCCAACTGCAATGTTATTTGTTCCGAGTGTAAACGGAAAAAGTCATTGTGAAGAGGAAGTTACAAGCTGGGAGGACTGTGCTAAGGGAGTAAATGTTCTATTGGAGGCT
>DASQMK010000246.1:0-1957 GCA_035645575.1 Metabacillus sp. | reverse complement strand
TCTCTCAACCTTTCTAAATGTTAACAACATTCTCGGATGGCTTTTACTTAATGTTCCAATTTCTGATGCCCAAGTATCTGAATTAGCCGCAGCTAAAGAAATACTAAACAACACTGTATATTCAATCAAATGACTATGGTCAAGCAATGAGATAATCGCTATGAAAGCAGGAATACCACCATTCGCAAACACTTGGATAATATCTCGCTGATCTTGCTTTTGTAACATATCATGTAAAAAGTCTTTTTGTTTTGATTTTATTTTTCCCCACATACTTGAAGTGACAAAAAAGCAGCCGAGTAAAAGAAGTCCTTTCCATGCAAATCCAATAAAAATTGCCGAGCCAACAATCATCGCGCCAATCATACCGGTCTTGGTTAAGGTTCTCGACTTCCATGCAGCATAAGAAAGGAAAATAATAAATAAGATACCAAATACCATCATTTACTTTACTACTCCTTGCTCTGTAATTAGTCCTTGGATAGGAATATCATGAGGTTCTCTTGGTATCTTACTAAATAATTGAAAGGAAAATGCCAATGAGATCGTATCATGAGGATACCGCTCTAAGTATCGATCATAATAACCGCCACCATATCCGATCCGATACCCTTCTTGATCAAAACAAATGCCTGGGACAATCATGAGGTTAATATCTTCTGGCTCAACAGAAACCGTTTTACTAACAATTGGTTCCTTTAAGCCAAAAAAAACCGTCTCTAACTGTTGAAATGTATCAATTTTCCGAAAAATCATTTCATTTAACCTTGGGTTACATTTAGGAACAACAACATGTTTTCCTTGTGCCCAAGCTTTTTCGATGATGTTCTTTGTGTCAATTTCTCTACCTCGAGAGATGGTTACAGCAATCGTTTTTGCCTTGTTCCAATGATTTTGTAAAAATAAGTGCTTATGTATTTTCGCGCAATCTTTTGTAAAAGTACCGTCATTTAATTCCTCTAATTGTTTTTTTACCAGTTGTCTTAATTGGCTTTTATCCAATTGAGGAGCCTCCTTTATATGTGGTTATAAACAAAAAACAGTAGGAATAAATATCCTACTGCTTACTTTGTTTCACGGTGTACTGTCATTTTTTTCTCTCTTGAGCAATACTTTTTAAGCTCAAGACGATCTGGATTATTACGTTTATTCTTTTTAGAAATATAGTTACGTTCGCCACAATCAGTGCAAGCTAATGTAATATTTACACGCATGTTTCTTTCCCTCCAAACATAAAAAACTATAAAACAAATCAGACTTTAATATAATATCATTTTTATTAAACAAATTCCACATGTATTTTATTATATTTTTAATACTTTAAAGAAATATCATTTACAGACCATTTTATTATACACTGCGATTGTTTTTTTAATAATAGAAAACCATTGATAATTGTCAATGACAGCCTGATACCCCTGTTCGGCAATCTTTTTCATTTCTTTTGGATGTTGGAGACAATAATGTAACTTTTCTGCTAAGTTCGAGTTAGACACTTGATCGACGATCATTCCATCTAGATCTTGGAGTATCTCTATTAATCCTCCAGTTTTAAACGCTAAGACTGGTTTTCCGAAGGCCATTCCTTCTAACGCAACTATACCAAAAGGTTCGTACAAACTTGGTACAACCAATATTTCACACATAGAGAGCAGAGTATTCCGTTCAATTTCTTTAAGAAAACCAACGAAAATAACTTTTGATTCTAATCCATATAACTCTATCAATTGTTTTAATTGATTTTCAAATGGACCAATACCTGCTATCACAAGCTTTAAGGTAGGGTGATCACCATGTATTTTTAAGAATGCCTCTATTAAAAAATGAAATCCTTTTTCTTTCACCAATCTTCCCATACCCAATAAAAAAGGTGTTTTAATGAAAGGAAATCTTTTTAAAGCATCGTCCCCGCTGAGGATCTTACTAAAATCGTCTATTATAATACCGTTTGGGATCA
>DASQMK010000245.1:0-2136 GCA_035645575.1 Metabacillus sp. | reverse complement strand
ATATCCTCGATAATAGAGAAGTTATATGCACCAAGGATATTATGATGGATCCATGATCGATAATTAATCTTTTTCGTTTCTTCATCATAGCTATTCCAGAATTCATTGTTATCAGGGAATCTGTTGTCACCATCAACATACTGTGTCCATGTAAGCCATTCAATCAACTTCCTATACATTTCCGGAGTAATGTACTCAGATGGATACTTACGGATTGCTGTTGAATACAGTCTAGCTTGCAGTGTTGAATTTATATTTGAAAAGTTATTACTTCCACCACGTCCTGCCTGTACCGCCAGTTTCTTATCGTGTTGGTTGGCTGTGAAAAATGGCATAATTGGAAACTGTCCCTTATCAGCATAGAAACGTAAAGCTTGTTTATACTCATCTGTGTTTGGTACAACTTCATGTGTAAATGGAGAGAAGTTTTGTTGATCCTTCCAAGGGACTAATTCCCCTGATTCAATATCCTTTTGCTTAAACACTTTGCCATTTTCACCTTCAGAATCATCCCACAATACGGTTAAAATTGATCCTTTTATATTCTCCGCTAACTCCTTCATTTCTTGAGCTTTCTTTTCATTTCCGAGGATCGTATAAATATCTGCCGTTGCTAAAGCGCCCGAATAGTTGAATGCACTTTGATCTGTACGTTCTTGATCCCTGTCTTTCCAGTTCAGTGCTACAGCGTCTGCATCATTCCCTGTTAAGGAGCCCCAATCATATTGGACAAGATAATTATCGTTTGTATCATATTTGTCTAATTGTCCTTTGACATCACCTTCAGCATAACGGGCAAGATTGTTGAGAATTTTTGTATCTCCCCCATGAACTTTATAAGATTCCCATGCTTCGTCAGCTATCCACTGCTCATATGTATTATTCCAATGAGCAGGATCGCCTGGATTATCCTGAAATGCTGAATACTTCGAGCTTTCACCGGATGATACCCAATTACCATATGAATAAATAGGATTTCTAAAATATTTTAAGTCCTGCATATGCATCGGCTGTGTTAATTGAATCGCATTGTTATATCCTAGAACACCTTCAATGGAAACAGGGAATTGAAAATCGTTACCAGGAATATTCGCGTCGATATAGTTATATCTGTTTAAGAATGTTCGATAGTACGACATCTTTTTAATATTTTGATCGGGAATATCAATATATGGGACATTCTCAGACCACCATTTATTGTACTCATCAAGTTGAGTTAAAAAAGCTGTTTCTGCATCGTAATCTTTAAATCTCTTATAGTCGGTGGTTGATTCTGGTATCTCTTTTGTTGTGACTCCCATTTGCACTTTTACAGATGTAGACTCCCCTGGTTTTAGAGTGATAGACTTCGTCAAATTTGTACCGTCTATTGTCATACCTTCTCCACTTAATCTAGGATACATCGTCGTTAAATCATATCTAGCTTTTTGAACTCCTGTTAATTCTTTTCCATCATTTGAAGGAGTGCTTACAATTGGAGAAGTGACGTTAATTGTTTTTGTGACGTCTGAATTACTTGTGTTTTCAATATACAAGATTGTCACAGCCACATTGTTATAAGTGATGAATTTTTTCTGTTCAATGTTTATTCCCTCACCTTTGTGTACACTTTGCCAATAACTTGGATATTGTTTTCTTTTAGAAGCATCCTCTGATAACGGTGTGTCAGATAACGTGATCGTGTACATATTTTGTGCACTGCCTGTCGGCATTTCTCGATACGCGTAGCCACCACCGAAACCAAGGGCATTTGGCTGGTGTGTAAACATGTATAATGCTCTTCCACGTGTAAATAAATCATTTCCGCCCCCAGAGCCAGGTCTTTCAAGAATTTGATCCATCCAGTATGATTTTCCACCTGCATCTTTGTCAGCTTTATAAATTTCCTCAAGCATCCCTTTAGAGGGATCATATTTAACAGGTTCTGTCGGAACTGGTTTTTCAAGGCCTTTGTATTCAGGAGTTCCGGGATTTACTGCCTCTGGGATTCCTGGCTTATACTCTGCAAATGCTGTTGGAATTGATCCAAATAAAACACCAAGACTCATGACCGTCGCTAACGCTTTCTTTTTTGGTTTCCTCAAGCCTACTTTCCTCCCCTTTATTGCCGTTTTTATCGTAAGATATTTGCTGATA
>DASQMK010000244.1:0-3206 GCA_035645575.1 Metabacillus sp. | reverse complement strand
GCCAAATCCAAGTGATACCCTGGAAGCAAAATAACTAAATCCTACCATTAAGATAATCGCCATGAAGGAGCAAAATAACATCCACCCCCCTGTTTGAAGAATATAAGGTACATCAGAATTCATAATTCCTACATCGACAATCTCAGCCATTAATGTTGGCAAATAAAGCTCAAATAGAATAGCAGCTAACGAAAATACAATAACTAGAAACAGCTGTTTCCTATAAGGCTTTAAGTATTTGATCATTTCTATCATCCGGTCACCTCATTGCACTATTTTTTCATATGACCATTATAATATAGGATCTATAGTTAACCTATTGAAATATTCAATATGAGTAAGATCTTTTTAAAGTTTAAAACTCTCATAAGGTGGTAAAGGACAAGTGTAGTTTCTTTTCATAAAAAAGTAGAAAGGTGTGGATTATCATAACATGGAATAAAAATAATTATCCTGACTCTATGAAAAATCTATCTAGATCTACTAGAGCTAAGGCCATCGAAATCGCGAATGCCCTATTAGAAGAAGGCTATGAAGAAGGCAGAGCGATTAGCATCGCTATAGCAAAAGCAAAGGAATATACCGATTCGATGAATAACTCGACAAATGACTTAACATATCATTTAATCCCACATGATGGGGAATGGGCAATAAAAAAAGAAAACGCCTCTAGAGTAACAGAGGTGTTTCAAACAAAAAATGAGGCAATCGCAAAAGCTAATGACCTAGTTAGGAAAAATAATGCCAAACTCATTATTCACAAACAGGACGGCACGATTGAAAGAGCCAGTTGAAAGCTTCAGAAAAAATAGCGGGTTTCCTTTAACAAAATCCGCTATTTTTTCTCTTGTCATTTTACTTGAAGGCGTGTACAATACTGCTATATTCATTTTCACGGGGCATTAGCTCAGCTGGGAGAGCGCTACGCTGGCAGCGTAGAGGTCAGGGGTTCGAGCCCCCTATGCTCCATCTAATCAGTGATTTTAATACTTTTTAAGGTTTGTTTGCACAGTAGTCAAACATAGACCTAAAAAAGGCAGAAAAAAAGACCTTCTTACTAAAATTTAAGGAGGTCTTTTTATGTTAATTGAGATGTGTTTTAAAACTATTAACTATAACAAAGAAGAATGGCTTCGCAAACGTACTGGATGCATTCCATGTAGTTAATCAAGATACATTGGAGACTAGATTCTTTGAAGTGAAAAAAGAAGGTAGAACTAAAGGAATTGTCTTAACCGACAACATTTACCATTTGAGTGAATCAAAGCAATATGAAAACTTCGCTGGAGAAGTTGAAGCTAGGTGGAGACTTGTTGAAACAGCTTGGTCACTTCAAATAAGCCCAACACTCTTAAATGTACATTATGATGATGATTCTGGCTTATTTTTTGTTAATGAAGATGCCAAAAATCGTAGAATTAATGTAACGTCTTCTAGGGACTCCTTGAATGGATATCAAAAAGGAAAGTGCTTTTACTGCTTTGACGATATAAGCATTGAAGAGTCATCAACTAACTTGGCAGATGTAGACCACTTCTTTCCGCATGTGTTGCAAAAGGAATTAACCATTAACTTAAACGGGGTTTGGAATCTGATATTGGCATGCCAATCTTGTAACAGGGGACAAAGTGGAAAATTTCACAGAATACCTAACAGAAAATTCCTTGAGAGATTACACAAACGAAATGAGTTCTTTATTGAAAGTCATCATCCGCTTCGTGAGACTTTAATTAATCAAACTGGTAGGACTCTCAAACAAAGAGTACTATTCCTTCAAGGAATGTATAGGGAAGCTAAGAACAATATCGTTTCAGCCCAATGGCAGCCTATTTATGAGCATGCTCCTGTTTTTTAATTTCTTATTGGTAAAAAAATAAAAGGTATGTTATTCGGTGTATATTTAATATATAATTTATAAAATTTAAAAACAAAATAATAGTTATAAATTTTTATATTATATTATATATACACCGTAATTCATACTTTTTTATTTTACAATAAGCTATATTAATTTAAATAAAGGGTAAATCTTCTCCATTCAATAAGTCACTTTTTCCCTTCTCATTGTTAGAGTTTATATAATCTCCCTCTACAGACTTCCAATCTTTAACATTCCGTTTTTTAACGTCACTTTTTGAACTTTTAAATCTACTAATATCATTAACAAGATATCTACTTGACCTTCTGTATTCTTTTGGCATACCTACTATAAAGTCAGTAGGTATGCAGCTAATAAAGTTGTATTTTTTAAGCATATCAAGGTACTTATCACGAGAAGTCTTTTTTATTCCAGTTTGTCTTGTAATTTGTTCAAGTGAAATATCTACTCCCATTGGAAATTTATCTGTCTTATACTTTAGAAAACAGTATAAATAAAAACCAATACAACCAATATCTTTATTACTCATACATTCAATAAATATCTCAATGGATATAAGATGAGTATTTTCTATCTCGTAAAACGTACCATTTAAAATTTTTTCTTCCTTTGCACATTCTTCTCTATGCAATCCTTTTAGGGGTTCTTTAATTTTAGAGTGTCTAATATTGGTCTCAATTGGTATATACTTGAAATCATCTTTCAATTCTGAATAGTGAGTAAATTTCACATAGCCATCTCCAAAATAATTTAACATAGGTGGATTTGTGCTTGACCTTGTATAATCAATAGAGTCAAGTAAGCCACCATCTTTAATTATATAATCAAGGGTTTTGTTACTTTTAGAATAACCTAGAATTTGTTTAAGTTTTTTAACATTGTATTTTTCATAATCCATATATTTAGTATATCTATATAACCAAGATGCAAGATAGTAAAATGAATATGCAAACGCAATGTGAGAAGAATTTTTAATTTCACAAGAAACCAAGTCTTCAAAGATTTCATTTGGCATAAATATTTTTCTCTCATGTTTTGTAAATGCTAGTAACTCCTCAATTTCCTTTTTATTCATATGATCCTCCTTTAAATTGCGAAAAAAAAATAGAGCTGATAATTCAATAACAAAGTAAAAAATTTAATGTTACTTTGTTATTGAATATTAGCTCTTAACTACATAGCTTTCTTTAACTGTTTAATATTTCATTCACTCCTTTATGCAAACACAAAAAGGGAGCAAATGAATGCTCCCTTTTATGTTGAGATATGTGTACCTATTATTAATTATATAATCAAGGGTTTTGTTACTTTTAGAATAACCTAGAAT
>DASQMK010000243.1:0-1788 GCA_035645575.1 Metabacillus sp. | reverse complement strand
TTTAATAGCCTTCTGAAAACAGGAGTAACAAACGGATTCATATTTTTGCTTCTTGTCAGTAAAATCCTCAACACTAATTCCACTATCGTCAATTTGTAGTTGACCATCTAAATATAAAAGGTGATGGGTAGCGTCATTTATACAATGATCACAAGGCATGTCAATTGTATTAATCCTGAATCCACACTCGATTGCGCGTTTAATCGAATCAAACATTGTCCCATTGTATGAAATCATTAATCCATACGCATATATGTCCACATCATGTATTACTGATATTTCTGCAAGCTTTTCTACCTGTTGAACAGTGAAAAATTGCAGTTCATCTAAAAGAATAATTTCTGGGTTGTTATTTTGGACTTCTTTAGACATGATTGAACCATCATCGTTTTTTGGAACTACTATAGCAGGACGCTTAAATGTTAGTGCTCTAGATGCTACAAATTCTCCATCTCTAATGTCTGTTTCAGGTTTAAACGTAAGAACTCTTTTTCCTTGTTCATCTAGTAGGAATCCTTTCATAATTAATTGTGCGGACTTGGCAGATTTCATTGTTCCAAGTATTAAATCTCTAACTCTTAAATCTTTTGACATGATTAACCCTCTTTTTTAACTTTTTCTAACGTATCCATGTAACACTTTTTAAGCACTTTGTCCAAGTGAAAACACACACTAATGTCTTTGAAAGACAGGAAGAAATCTTCGTCTGAAAGAAATTCAGAATAAATAGTGTCTTTTAAGAAGAACTCTTCACTATGTTTAGTTAAATCTCGCATCTCAATAAGCAACATCGTTAGATCAATGCGTTTAATTTTTTCATGCTCTTCGGAAGTCGGCGGTTCGATCCCAATATGTTTACAAATTGCCTCCTCAACTTTAGATTCAATAGAAGAGAATTTAGGCAATAGTTCTTTTAGAGGAGCAGGACAGTCTCCTACATATGCCTCGGTAAAGTCATGAATCAAAGTCAATAGACACTCACGATTCGAATATCCTAATTTTTTCGCCATCTCATAGCAGTAAATTGAGTGTTCCGCAACACTATAAGCTCTCTTAGAATGTCCAACAAATCTATTAATTCTAGTTAAAGATTGGACGATATCATCAATATCAATCATTTCAGGCGTAGGATTTAGATAATCAAATTTAATTCCTTTATATGTAACCAGTGACATTTCAACACTCTCCATTTTTGTTGTTTGTTAGAATAAAAGTGGAAGAATAATCTCCCACTTTTATTATTTGTTACTAAAATTCCAAAATGAATTGGATTTACTTTGGCTTTCTTCTTGAGGTTCTCCCAAAACTTGATCTGCGATACCAAGTTCAACGGCCTCATTTGCCGAAAAGAAGAAATCCCGTTTACTTCTTTGAATTTCATCCATTTGACTTCTCGACAATTTAGTAGATGAAAAGAGGCTGTCATACATTTCTTGAAGTATGCCTACTTCATTACGCATATCATCGTGATCTTTAATTTGTCCCTCCATTCCATAAGAAACAGAATGATACATAAATCTTGCTAAACGATATGCTAGGCGCCGATGTCCTGCAACAAAAATTCCTAAAGCCATTGATGCAACAAGTCCCATTCCATATGTAATGATTGGAACAGCAGATAACTCCATCGCTCCAATGATTGCAAAACCTGCTGTAGCACTTCCTCCAACGGAATTAATAAAAATTTCAATTGGTTGTGACTCATAGTCCTTGATTGTTGATGAAAGGTACGCATCTTCATCGTTAATAGCAATGATTCTATCAATAACATCTCCTGCAAGCGCATCG
>DASQMK010000242.1:0-23355 GCA_035645575.1 Metabacillus sp. | reverse complement strand
TCAAGGCAGATTTTCCAGTCATGCATTGTGCAAAATACATGTTCGCCACTAACGATTCCTTCGCTTAACACTCCGCCTTTGTGAGGACATTTATTTTCTACAGCTTTTACATGGCCGTTTGAAAGCTTAAAGACTGCTACTTCCTTATTCTTTTCTAGTATAACCGTTTTTCCTACTCGTTCAGGCAAATCAGTTAATGCTCCTACATATACCTTTGTTTTTGTTAATTCCTTCATGTCCTTTTCCTCCTTGACGGAATATTTCGATATTTTTAACCATCTTTTGGTTTAAAAGAAAATTGAATTTAGCTTAAGACATCCCTACTGTCTCAAATAATTCTTTCGTTGTTTTCTTATCTTCAATAATCTCTTTCCAAGGATCTTTATAAACAGATAGTGTTTCGTCCATGCGTGCATTTAACTCGATACGCTTCTGTTTATCATCTAGTACCGATTGGACATGTGCTAAGCCTACGCGTTCAATCCATGCAGATGTACGCTCTAAGTAGTTAGCTGTTTCACGGTAATATTGTAGATAAGCACCTGTGATTTCCATTGCCTCGTCATCTGTTTTTACTTTGTATAATAAATCTCCACCACGTACATGTGTACCGCCATTACCTCCGACGTAGATTTCCCAACCGCCATCGATACCAATGAATCCAATATCCTTAAAGCCAGATTCTGCACAGCTTCTCGGACAAGCAGAGACAGCCATCTTTACTTTATGAGGTGTTTGCAAGCCTTCAAATTTCTTTTCAAGTCGAACACCTAAGCCCATTGAATCCTGTGTTCCAAAACGACAGAATGTTTCACCAACACATGTTTTTACAGTACGTAATGATTTTCCGTATGCATAACCAGAATTCATATCTAAATCCTGCCATACTTTCGGCAGATCATCCTTTTTCACACCGAAAAGGTCAATACGCTGTCCACCTGTTACTTTTACTAATGGAATTTCGTACTTCTCGACAACGTCTGCAATACGGCGTAATTCACTAGCATTTGTTATACCGCCATACATTCTAGGGACAACTGAGTACGTTCCATCCTTTTGGATATTCGCGTGCATTCTCTCATTTACAAAGCGAGATTCTCTTTCATCTTCATATCCAGTTGGGTTCACCATTCCTAAGTAATAGTTAAGAGCTGGACGACATTTTGAGCATCCTTCTGTTTCCCAACCAAGCACATTCATGACTTCTTTAATATGCTTTAATCCTTTTGCACGAATTTCTTCTACCACTTCATCACGTGATAATGTTGTACAACCACAGATCGCTTCTTTTTGAGCAGATGCATCAAAATCAGAGCCAAGTGTATGCTGAAGAACATCTGCAACTAATGGCTTACATCCACCACAAGAACGGGAAGCACTAGTACAGCCCTTAATAGCATCAACTGTTGTACATCCTTTTTCTTTGATCGCTTCAACAATCGTTCCTTTAGAAACACCGTTACATCCGCAAATAATTTCATCATCAGGCATTGATGCAACTAAGCTTTCACCTGCTTCTTCTCCAATTGGCTGAAGAATGCTAATTTTCTCTGTATCAGAAATATCTGCTTCCTTCTTAATCATTGAGAATAGACGGCTACCTTCCTTGCTATCACCAAATAAAACAGCTCCAACAATTTTATTTCCTTTTAATACGATCTTTTTGTAGATGCCATCTTGTTCATCGAATATTTTCAGAGACTTCTTGTCATCTCCATCCATAAAGTCACCAGCTGAAAATACCTCTACTCCAGATACCTTTAATTGAGTAGATAAAACAGAACCCTTATACCCTTCTGTTTCTTCTCCACAGATATGCTTAGCTAATACCTTTCCTTGTTCATATAATGGAGCTACTAAACCGTATGGAATCCCATTATGCTCTGCACATTCACCAACAGCATATACGTTAGGAATATTCGTTTGTAAAAAGTCATTTACGACAATCCCTCTATTTACATCAAGACCACTCTCAACAGCTAGTGAAATATTCGGCTTAATTCCTACCGCCATCACGACCAAGTCAGCTTCAAGTTGACTGCCATCTTTAAACTTCAATCCTTCTACTCGATCTTCTCCATATATCTCAGCTGTACTCGCTTCTAATAAGAATTTCATTCCTTGTTTTTCTAACTCTTTTTGAAGAAGCTTACCAGCTGTTTCATCTAATTGACGCTCCATAAGAGTTGGGGCGATGTGGATAACAGAAACATCCATTCCTAAGTTCAGAAGTCCGCGTGCTGCCTCCAATCCAAGTAATCCTCCGCCAATAACGGCTGCCTTCTTATACTTTTTAGAAGCTTCAAGCATAATATCTGTATCTTTAATATCACGAAATGCTGTTACCCCTTCTTTATCCGCACCAGGCAGAGGAAGGATAAACGGAACAGAACCTGTGGCAATAATGACCTCATCATATGGTACAATTCTTCCTTTGTCAGAACGGACCACCTTCATATCTGAATCGATCTTCGTTACAGTTTCACCTGTATAAAGGGTGATATTATTCTCTTCATACCAATTCCAGTCATTTAGCGTGATGTCCTTTACTTCTGTATCTCCTTGTAAAACCTTTGATAATAGGATTCTATTGTAATTCGGATGTGGTTCTGTTCCAAAAATCGTGATTTCGAACGCATCCTTAGATATTTTTAAAATTTCTTCAATTGCTCTAACTCCGGCCATTCCGTTTCCTACTAACACAAGCTTCTTTTTATTCAAGTAAATTGCCTCCCCTTGGAAAGTTTCTTTCACTATATCACGGTTAAATGAAATATTTTATATATATGTTAGGTTTTCTTACACAATTTTGTTAAATTTTTTTACACAACAACAAAAGGCGCAAGCTTCTTGATCAGCATCATCAAGCATAAAGCAGTTGAAAATCAAGACGTCAATCACCACGACTGCACTTGTACATCCTGTACTTCGGAGCTAGTGCCGAAACACCTATCCACAGTTGTTCAATTTATCATTTCCAAGCGATAAAAAAGAGAAACCAGCTACTAACCGATTTCCCTTTCTTCCTCATATTTGTTTAATATTTACCGTGCTGACTTTAAACCCAGGCATTTTACATGATGGGTCTAAGTCCTCTCCTACAAGCATGTTCACATTTTGATCTTCTGCCCAATGAAACGGTACAAACACAGTATCTTGTCTAATTTTTTCAGAAATTTTACTTCTCACCTTAATTTTCCCTCTTTTTGAGGATACGGCTACAAGACTATCTGGTTCAATTTCATATTTCCTGGCTGTTTCAGGATGAATTTCAAGATAAGACTCAAAATTCCTTGCAGCCAGCGCTGCGCTTTTACGCGTTTGCACTCCCGTTAAGTAATGTGACATGATCCTTCCAGTAGTTAAATACAATGGATAATCATCACACGGCTTTTCTTTCGGTATTTCAGATGTGTTTGACACAGGAATTAAGTTCGCCTTTCCATCAGGTGTTGCGAATGAATGTTCAAAAAGCCGTTCGGTACCTTGATGATTTAATTCAGGACACGGCCATAAAATTCCCTGCTCTTTTCTTATGCGATCATAGGTAATACCATAGTAGTCAGCGATTCCACCTCTACTTGCTTCTCTTAATTCATTAAAGATATCTTCTGCTTTTTTGTAAGGAAAGTATTTTTCTTTCCCTAATACTTTTGCAATTTCACAAATGATTTGCCAATCATTCTTTGCCTCACCAGGACATGGGCGACTAGCTTCGCGCAATGTGACACGCCCTTCAACATTTGTCATTGTTCCTTCATCTTCTAAATAAGAGGACGCAGGTAAAATTAAGTCGGCAAACTTGGCTGTTTCAGAAATAAACATATCAACTGCTACTAAAAATTTTAATTTCTTCAGAGCCTGTTTAACAAAGGTTGCATTTGGATTGGAAACAACGGGGTTAGAACATACAAGAAACATCCCCGTAATCTCGCCATCATTCATCTTTTGAAACATCTCGTATGCTGAAACACCTTTTCTAGGCAACTCATCTTTATCAATTCCCCATACTTTTGCAACATGTGCACGATGCTCTTCATTTTCAATTAATCGGTATCCAGGCAATTGATCTGCCTTCTGTCCGTGCTCCCTTGCTCCTTGTCCGTTTCCTTGTCCAGTTATCGCCCCATAGCCAGAATACGGCTTTCCAATTTTCCCTGTTGCGATAACAAAGTTCAAGAGGTTCCTCACCGCAGCAGTTCCGTCTATTTGCTGCTCAACCCCTCTTGCTGTGAAAAGCATTCCAGATTCTTCAGAGGCAAATTTCGTTGCTGCTGTTTTGATTTGGTCAATCGGAACACCTGTCAGGTCTGAAATCTCATCTAATGACAATGAATGAACATAGTCTCTAACCTCTTCAAATCCATTTGCACGTTCTTTTACAAAAGCTTCATCTACTAGGTTTTCCTCTAGGATGACTTTCAAAAATCCATTTGCCAACGCTGCATCCATCCCCGGTTTTACCTTAAGATGCAAATCAGCTAATTGTGTTGTCGGAGTTTCTCTTGGATCGATCGCAATAATATAAGCGCCATTTTCCTTCGCCTTTTCAAAGTAAGGCATAATCGTTGGCTGACATTCAGCAATATTTGTTCCTGCTAATATGATGACCCTTGTAAAAGGTACTTCTTTTAAAGAGTTCGTCAACCCTCGGTCCAAGCCAAATGTTTGATTAGCCGCAGTTGCTGCAGCTGACATACATAGACGCCCATTATAATCAATGTACGGAGTCTTTAATCCAACTCTAGCAAACTTCCCTAGTATATAAGCTTCTTCATTGGTAATCGAAGCACTGCCGTAAATAGATAATGCTTCACGCCCATCGACTGCTTGTATTTCCTCAACCTGCTTCTTTATATGCAAGAGTGCATCTTCCCATGAGATACGTACAAACTCTCCATCCACTTTTAGTAATGGATGGAGGACACGATCTTGATGGAATGGATGCTGGTGGGCATTCATCCCTTTAATACAAAGTCGCCCCTGTGTCGTTGGGTTATCTTTCCCTATCGTTTTATAGGTTTTTCTTGAGACGACAGATTGTTCGATTAACTGCATTTTGCATTGCATACTACAAAATGGACATTGCGTATCATACACTTTCTCAGTTTGAACCTCTTGTTGTTTCGTTCGGAAATATTTTAATAACAGATCGGTCAAGGTACATCACCTCTTATCCTATTAATCTTTTATTTTTTTACAACGACTTCTCAACATACGAATGTAGCTCTGCTTCCAACCGCTGAACAAGCTGATCACATAAGGAATCCTCAAATAAAACCTCGCGAATATGAATCATCCCTACTCTCTCAACCCAATCCCCTAATTGTTCTAAATAATTAGCTGTTTCTCTGTAATATTGGATAAGCCCACAGATCATTTGCTTTACTCTTTCTTCATGTGCTGCTACTGTGAAAAGCTCTCCTTGTTTCAAAGAAGGTGATAAACTTCCTCCCACAAAGATTTCCCAGCCTCTATCAGCACCCACTACACAAATATCCTTTGTTCTCATATCAATTTCTTTATGCTTGCATCCAGACACACTGATCACAAGCTTATGAGGCGTTAATAAAAACTCCAACTCTTTTTCTAATTCAATCGAGAGTGTAAGAGATCGATCATTTGTATCACACTGACAGTCTTTTTCACTAAAATATGTGTTAATATGGCGAACCGTATTGGTTGTCACAGGACTTAGGCTTAATTCAGAGCAAACAGCATGAATGTTTTCCTGTTTAATTCCTTTTAATTGAATCCGTTGTTCAGCCGTGATCCCAACATCTGTAATGTGATATCTTTCCATCACATTAGCTAATCTTCTCAAATCCTCAGAGGTTGCTTTTCCACCAAAAAGCTGTGGTGTTACTGCATAAGTACCATCCCATAGCTTTTTCACCCTCATATTTTGAAGTGAATTCATAGATTGATCTATTCCATCACGCTCTGGATAAATCATGGATAAATAATAGCGAATGGCCGGAACACAGCTAGAGCACCCTTCCATTGCGCCCCAATCAAGTTCACTAAAAACCTCTTGAAGTGACGTAAGATTTCTTTGTTGAATTTGTAAAACAACCTCATCCTCTGTAAGAGTTGTACAGGAGCATAGCGACTTTTGCTCAATAAATTCATCACATTCATCACTATGAATATAGTTTACTAAGTCAGTTAAAAGTAACTTACACCCTCCACATGAGCTAGATGCCTTTGTACATTGTTTGACTTCTTTCACTGTAGTTAACCCTTGCTGCTGAACAGCTTCCATAATGGCTCCTTTTGTTACTCCATTACAGTTACATATCATTTCCGATAGCTTCATTGACTTGATTGATGAAGATCCATTATCTATCGAGTGCAGAAGACTGCGTTTATCCTCGTCACTCACATGCTTTCTTTTCACAATCATGTCCAGTACTTTCGATTGCTGTCTTGTTTCCCCATATAGTATCGCGCCGACAATAATATCTCCTTGAAGAACAAGTTTTTTATAAATGTCTTCTACTTCATTTAGCATCGTTAATGTTTTGGTCGATTCATCCTCTTCAAATTCACCGACCGAAAAAAGATCTATTCCAGGTACCTTTAAACTTGTAGATAAAACAGAACCTTTGTAGCCCTCTACTGGTTTTCCACAAATAGACTTAGCCAGTACTTCCCCTTGCTCATAAAGTGGTTTTACAAGGCCGTAAACGACTCCATTATGCTCAACACATTCCCCAACCGCGTAAATATCCGGGATACTCGTTTCCATAAAATCATTTACAACAATCCCTCTATTTGTGAGGATACCTGATTCCTTAGCTAAGCTAATATTCGGAACAACCCCAACAGACATCACAACAAGGTCCGCTTCTATCTTCGTACCATCTGTGAATTCCACTTCCTCCACTCTGTCTGTTCCAGAAATCTCCTTTGTGACTTTTCCTAAAAGACACCGAATACCTTGCTGTTCAAGTTGTTTTTGAAGCATACGAGATGCCTTAGCATCTAGCTGACGTTGCATCAAATAATCTGTATTGTGAACAACCGTTACATCTAACCCAAGGTTTAACAAACCCCTCGCCGCTTCTAGACCTAATACTCCTCCCCCGATCACAAGTGCCTTTTTGAACTGTTTAGATGCTTCAAGTATTCCTTTACAATCCTCAATCGTCCGGAATGTGACAACTCCCGGCTTTTCTACCCCCGGAAGAGGAAGAACAAAAGGAGATGATCCTGTGGCCAAAATTAATTTATCAAAAGGAATTATCTTCTTTTTATCTGTTGTGATCACCTTTAGCTTTGAATCAATTTTTATTGCTGTTTCACCAGAATATAACGTGATCTGATGCTTTTTATACCACTCTTTGTCATTAATCGTAATCTCAGAAAACGTCGTCTCACCTTGTAAAACGGATGATAATAGGATTCGATTATAATTGACGTGAGGTTCACTTCCAATAATTGTTATATCATATAACTCTGTATTTTGTTTTAATATTTCTTCAATGCAACGGACTCCAGCCATTCCATTACCGATTACTACCAATCTCTGCTTCATGTTAACCCCCCTTAGGAAAAGCGCAAGCGCCTTGATCAGCCCCGACTAGTATAAGACGAATTGGAATCGAAGGTGTTCTTTGCCTTCAATTCCAATTTGGCTTATGACTCGAGGCAGTTACTTACGCGACGTCCTTGTCGCTGTAACTGCACTCGCACGTCCTGTGCTTCGGGGCTAGGCGCTGGAGCTAGACACCTAAACTAATTACAGAATTTCACTATTACTAAATGGTCAGACATTTTTCAATAAATCCATTATTTCATATATTAGTTCACAGCAAATTATTCTTGTAAGATTACCTAACACAAATTCTTAGTTCTTACTTATGTACTTTTTTCAGTCTCTACCTCGTTAACTATTTTAATATTTCTACGTCACATTTACTTACAAGTATCTTTTCTACTGCTTTTTTGCCCTCTATAATAAGCGACATAAGATGAGACAGAATATTAAAACAATTCAAACCAATGAATGGAAATCGAAAGGAGATTTACAATGAAAATATCTGATTTGAAAACTAGTGGTCATCCAAAGACACTTTTTTCCTCATTCTTGTATTTTGATGTGAGTTTTATGATCTGGGTTATGCTTGGAGCTTTAGGGGTATTTATTACACAGGACTTTGGCTTATCTCCCTCACAGAAGGGATTAATCGTTGCCATTCCAATTCTCGCAGGATCATTTTTCCGAATCGTTTTAGGGATCTTAACTGATCGCTTCGGGCCAAAACGAACAGCTATCTTAGGAATGACATTAACGGCTATCCCATTACTGTGGGGTTTATTTGCTGGTACAACATTGCCTGAACTGTATATGATCGGGATTTTATTAGGGGTATCTGGGGCAAGCTTTGCCGTTGCTCTTCCAATGGCTAGCAGGTGGTATCCGCCTCATTTGCAAGGTCTTGCAATGGGAATCGCAGGGGCCGGAAATAGTGGTACACTATTTGCCACATTATTCGGTCCACGTTTAGCTGAACATTTTGGATGGCATATTACAATGGGCTTTGCTCTTATTCCATTATTCATTACGTTTGTAATCTTTATCTTTTTAGCAAAAGATGCACCATCACAACCTGCACCACAACCACTCGCTAACTACTTTAAGGTTTTTGCACATAGAGATACCTGGTTTTTCTGTATTTTATATAGTGTAACCTTTGGTGGATTTGTCGGCTTATCAAGCTTTTTAAGTATGTTCTTTGTCGATGAATACAAATTATCTTCTGTCCAAGCAGGAGATTTCGTCACATTATGTGTTGCAGCAGGAAGCTTCTTCAGACCAGTTGGAGGATTTATCTCTGATAAAGTCGGTGGAGTAAAAGTACTATCCTTCTTATTTATTGGTGTTGCCATATGTATGTTTGGGGTTAGTCAATTACCTCCATTATTCGCTATCACAGTATTACTTTTCATCGGAATGATGTGCTTAGGAATGGGAAATGGTGCTGTATTCCAATTAGTTCCTCAACGTTTCCAAAAGGAAATCGGGATGATTACAGGGATTGTCGGGGCTGCTGGCGGGATCGGCGGATTCTTCTTACCAAATATCTTAGGAACGCTGAAAGAAATGACAGGCTCATATGCTTCTGGGTTTATCACGTTTTCAATCATTGCATTAGTTGCATTTTCGGTCTTACTTTATGTAAGTCATTCTTGGAAGAAGTCTTGGAAGATAAAGGGGGATGCAGTTAAAATTTAATCTTTTTTCTTCTTGCTCTAGTCACATTGTGGCTAGGGTTTTTTATTTTACGTTAAATTGTCAGTGTAGAAGATTATTCGACGTAGTGGCAAAATTTAACATTTGTAGTATAAGCGCTTCGCATATACAAGCTCGCCAATCGGCGGGTTTTCTTTATTAGAAGGAATAAACTTGTCTCTTTACAAAATGAAAATTTCTGGTATCTTAGTATAAGTGGTTATTTACCTAGGTAAATAATTAAGTATTACTTAGGTAAACAAATTGAGGTGATGACATTGATCAATACAAATAAGCTATTTCATATGCTGTATCAAAAAACCAGACATATGACAAAGGAAGTTAATGAATACTTACAAAAACATGGACTCTACAGCTCACAGTGGTCTATTCTTTACTGTTTAAAGTCACACGGTCCTATGACACAAAGTGAAATTTGGCGATATTTAAATGTTGAAGCACCAACTGTTACAAGAACGCTCCTTAAATTAGAGGAAAGGGGCTTAGTAAAACGTACACCTGGAAGTGACAAGCGCGAAAGACTTGTTTCCCTTACAGAAAAAGCAATTGAGCTTCTCCCTCTAGTTGAACAAGACGTGAGGAATTTTGAACAGAACATGGTCACTAGCTTAACAGATGAAGAACAAGAACTTTTATATAACCTTTTGAAAAAGCTTGGACCAAACTAAATGAAAGTAAGGAGGATTTAATTTATATGAACCAAACAGAAAAACAACCGATATGGACACAAGGATTTATCAGTATTTTTCTCAGCAACTTCTTTATATTTCTTGCCTTTTATGGATTACTCACTTCGTTACCAATTTATGTTGTGAATGATTTAGGCCGCTCAAGTGTTGATGGCGGACTAATTGTCACGATTTTCTTATTATCTGCTATTTTTGTTCGGCCTTTTTCAGGTAAACTTCTTCATGATTTTGGGAAAAAACGAATGTTAATGATTAGCATGATCTTATTTACCGTCTGCTCATTTATGTATTTATGGATCGACAATTATGCATTGCTTCTTGTATTACGTTTTGTTCATGGCATTTGGTTCAGCATTGCTACAACCGCTACCGGTGCAATTGCTGCTGATATCGTACCGATGAAAAGACGCGGGGAAGGACTTGGTTATTTTGTCATGTCAACGAACTTCGCTGTTGTTTGTGGACCTTTCCTTGCTCTTTCTCTTTTACAATTCACATCGTTTACAACTCTTTTCTTCATTTTTGCATCCTTTATTACAATTGGTGTATTCTTTACAGCTTTTAGCAAGGTAAAAGAAGTAGCTAGAACGGCTCCGGTCGAAAAGAAACGTCTTCAGTTACAAGATTTATTAGACGGAAAAGCACTGCCGATTGCATTGGTAGGAAGCTTAGTAGCATTTACGTATTCAAGTGTATTATCTTTTATTTCGATGTACGCCAATGAATTGAAGCTATTAGATGCGGCGAGCTACTTTTTCGTGGTCTTTGCCGTTGTTATGATCATATCTAGACCTTTTAGCGGCAGATTATTTGATACAAAAGGGCCAAATATCGTTATTTATCCGGCGCTAGTCTTTTTTATGGTCGGACTTTTATTATTAAGTATGACGCACACTACCTTCATGTTTCTTTTAGCTGGTGCTTTCATCGGATTAGGTTATGGAACCATCGTTCCTTGCTTCCAAACGCTAGCCGTTCAATCGACTGAACATAACAGAAGTGCGCATGCAACCGCAACATTCTTTACTCTTTTTGATTCAGGTATCGCAGCCGGATCATTTGTACTTGGAATTGTTGCTGCCCAATTAGGCTATGAAACTCTTTATCTCTTAGCTGGGTTGTTTTTAATTATCGCTATGTTTATGTACAAATTCGTGCAAAATCGAAAAAAAGTCTCTTCTTCTGCTATGGAAATAAAGGAATCAAGCTTATAAGGTAGATGGAAATGCTGCTTACCGGTGCTGGTAAGCAGCTTTTTTATGAAAATCCCCATTGAAACCTCGAATCTATCAACTATTGCAGAAAATCCCTCAACTTTTCATGATAATCTATCAACTTTGGTGTAAAATCTATTAACTTTTTAGAAAAAATCTATCAATCGATAAATTCCAACATAAACAAAAGCGCAAGCGTCTTGATCAGCCTAGGGCAAATAAGACGATTTAGAATAGAAGGTGTCCTTTGCCTTCAATTCTAAATCATCTTATGACCTCGAGGGGCTAGGCGCTGGAGCTGGATGTCGAAGTAGTTATCCACAGTTCAAGCATTTTATAATTTCCTAAGCAAAAACAAAGGGTTAAAGCACTCACCTCATGCTTTAACCCTAATGAATTAGTAAACCCCACGAATATTCGGATGTATCTCTTCAGCATAAAATTCAGTTAATTTCGTTAGTTCCGCTTCACTAAATGAAGGAACTTCTGTCGCTTGCAGGTTATCCTCAACTTGTTTCACTGTTTTAAAACCAGGAATAACCGTTGTAATTTCCTTATGATCTAAGATCCAACGAAGTGCTGCTCGAGCCATATTTCCGCGTCCTTCAGCGATCCAGTTAAGCTTCTGACTTAGCTCAACACCTTTTGAAAATTCAATACCTGCAAATGTTTCTCCAACATTAAAAGCTTCACCATCTTTATTAAAGTTACGGTGATCATCAGCCTCAAAGGTAGCGTTTGTCATAAATTTCCCTGTTAGTAAGCCACTTGCTAAAGGAACACGAGCTAATAAGCCAACACCTTTTGCCTTAGACTGTGGAAGCAACTCAGGAATCGCCTTTTGGCGGAAAATATTAAAAATAACTTGCAGTGCCTTCACATTGGATTGGTCTAAACAAAACAGACCTTCCTCCACTGTCTCAACACTTACACCGTAATGGCGAATTTTCCCTTGTTGCTGCAGCTTGTCCAGCACTTCAAAAACTTGTCCATTTTTAAGAATCTCCATCGGCGGACAATGAATTTGGTACAGATCGATAGCCTCGCGCTGTAGTCTTTTTAAGCTTGCTTCACAATAAGCCGTCACAGCTTTTTCAGAATACGTCTCTGGATCAAAAATATCACCCGCACGGCAAAATTTTGTCGCAATAAAGATCTTATCTTTCTTGCCTTTTGTTGCTTTTGCAAGTAGTTCTTCACTATGGCCATCACCATAAACATCTGCTGTGTCAAAGAAATTAACCCCAGCATCCATAGCACGATCAAGACCTTTTAATGCCTCTGTGTCATTTGACTTTCCCCAGGAGCCTCCAATTGCCCATGTTCCAAAGCTTAACTCACTTATATTTAGATCTGTGTCACCAAGTTGACGATATTTCATTTTTCTCCACCATCCCTTTTGAGAAATCGTTTTCTATGAATTTTTAGACAATTTTTATTATAGTGTATATGAAGCGTTAACAAAATTGATTTGCTTGCTTTTCAGATAGAAAGAAGAGCATACTGCAAGGTAATTAATTTTATTTTCCAATAAATGATTTTATTTTTTGAAAATGCATGATGACATAGAGCATATTACCGGTCAATTTTCTCTTGGTAGGATATAATTGTGAAGAAACTACTTTTCTAAAGGAGATGAAAAGCATGGCAGGAATAAATGAGTTAGTATCAGGTTGGATGAGCCACCGCAAAGTATTACATGAACTACTGGATACCTTTGAAGATCAACACTTAAGTTACAAACCATGGGAAGAAGCTATGTCACTTTCTGAGCTTGTCTTACATATCTCAGGTGCAATGGAAATGTTTACAGACACAGTAAAAAATGGAGTGTTCACCCCTCCATCTGGACCTTCTAACAATATTGAAACGGTTAGCGAACTAAAAGCATTAGTTGAAGCCCAAACAAATGAAACAAAATCCAAATTAGAAGAATTAACAAATGATCAATTAGCAGCAATCGTTGAATTTGCTGGGATGAAAATGCCTGGTATGGTTCTTCTTGAAAGCGGGAAAGACCATGAAATTCACCATAAAGGTCAATTATTCACATATGCTCGCTTACTCGGAATTAAATCCTTGCCGTTCTTTGTTAATCGTTCTTAATTGGAAAAGCGCAAGGCGCTAAGCATTCGGCGACAAGCATAATTTCAACAGGAATAGAAGGTGTTCTTTACCTTCAATTCCTGTTTGACTTATGACCTCGAGGCAGTATAAAATCGCGACGTCCTGTCGCAATGACTGCACTTGCAGTGCCTATGGCGCCTGGAGCTAGACACCAACACTAGGTAGAAATTATATACTTTCTTATCTTTAAATAAAAAATGCCTGACACTAATTAAAGTTGTCAGGCATTTTTATTACTTTGTGCTTTCTTCAAGATCTTTATAATAATTCACCAATGCAATAATGGCACTCCCCATTCGTTCTTCTTCTGGAACGACCATTCTTGTAATACCAACCTCTCTCAATGCTTGTGCTGTCACTTTCCCGACAGAAACTGCCATTACATTTGTAGAAAATGCTTTTAATAATTCTTTTTCTACACCATGTTCTTTTGCATAAGACATTAAAAATCTAGCCTGAGGGGTGCTTGTAAAATTAACGGCATCTACTTTTCCATCTAAAATTTCACGAACAAGCTGTTCCATCACTTCCGGTTTTGGTGGAATATGCTTGTATGGAAGAATTTCTCGATATTCAGCTTCTTGTTCTATTAGCCAGTCAATGAGGACCGGGGCTGGATCGCCGTGAAGCTGTAAGGCTACTCGACAACCTTTTAGAGAATGATTACTAAGCTCTCTCACCAAACCAGCCGTACTTCCATCATCATCTCTTACATCTGGTTTTACTCCTAATTTTTTAAGGATATTGACTGTTTTATAGCCTCTTGCTGCAATTTTTGCTTTTGTTAAAGCCTCAATGAACCGTTCACCAAGTCCCATACTAACAGCCGTTTGATAAAGCTTGTCTGTTCCAATTCCTGTTGTAAAGATAAGCCAGTCAAAGTCACCTTCAATGAGAGCATGAATTTCTTTTTCCACATTTGTATCATCTAAAAAAACAGTTCCCTGCGCTGGGCGTATTAACGCTTGCCCACCTAAGTTTTCTACTAGTTTACTTAATTCTTCAGATTTACGCTGACCTACAAGGGCGATTGTTTTGCCATTTAGTCGCTTCATAACGTCCCTCCGCTTAAACTTATTGTCAATATTGTATCACTTTTTCGAAAAGTTCGTTATGTAAATTGAAACGGGGGCTAATTAGAGGACATTTAGTAAGGTTGAGCAATCTTTTTCACAAACAATTACTATTTTTGTATTTTATATTTCTTGTAGGTCTCACCCTTATTCTTACAATCCCTCCAAGCCAACCAAAAAGAGGCTCAAACAAAAACGTTCGAACCTCTATCATTAATTAAAAGACAATAGTTTTATTTTCATGAACAAGAATTCGGTCTTCTAAATGCCATTTTACCGCTCTAGCTAATACGCTTCGTTCAACAGATCGTCCAATTTTCTTTAATCGATCAACATCATCACGGTGATCAACACGGCTGATGTCTTGTTCAATAATCGGGCCTTCATCTAAGTCATTTGTTACGTAATGTGAAGTCGCACCAATTAATTTTACCCCGCGTCCATAGGCACGCTCATATGGTCTTGCTCCGATAAACGCAGGTAAGAAGGAATGATGAATATTGATAATTCGATTTGGATTTGCTGACACAAAGTTAGGCGTTAAAATTTGCATATAGCGCGCCAAAATAATTAAATCAATGTTATATTCCTTTAATAGCTCCAGCTGTTTTTCCTCTACTTGCTCACGAATATCTTTATTTGCTGGGATATGGTAGAACGGAATGTTCAGTGACTCAACTACTTCTCTTGCTTCCTCATGATTACTTATCACAAGTGCAATATCTGCCATTAAATCACCGCTTTGCCATTCCCATAAAAGCTCTAATAAGCAATGAAGCTCTTTGGAAACGAAAATCGCTACTTTCTTCACATTGTAAACATGTGTTAATTTCCATTCCATTGAAAATTCTTTCGCGATTTGGCTAAATTGATTTTCCATATCTGAAGCTTTTTCCTTCAGGTTTGGACACTCAAACTCAATACGGATAAAGAATGTACCGCCTTCTGGATTTGTTGAATATTGACTTGATTCAATTATATTAGCGTTATGTGAAAATAAAAATTTAGAAATTGCAGATACAATTCCAGGCTGGTCAGGACAGCTAACTAATAAACGACCTCGATTTTCATTATTCTCCTGAAATTGTTGAATTTGATTTTTAATAAATGCATTCATCTTTAAAATACCTCTCTATTCGTAATTAAAACATTATACATTATACTCTCCAAATATTTAAGATCTAATTTATCCTTCATGATCTGATATATGGTTTCTTGCCCTTATTTTTCATCTTCCGAATGATCTGATTCATCACCTCTGATAAAACCAGTCCAATTGCTATCGAACCGGATATCATAAAAGCCTTTGCAGCAAGGGCGATTGCTTCATTGTAATCATTTTCGACAACCTGCCGCATTGCATCATAAGCTAATCCACCTGGCACTAACGGAATAATTCCTGACACATTAAAAATGATAACGGGTGTTTTATGCCTCTTTGCATAAAATTGACTAATAATAGCGATAAAAAAAGAGGCAATCAAGGAAGAAAATACACTATCATTCGTATATTCATAAAGGCCAGTATAAATCATCCAGCCAATCATGCCAACCAAACCAGCTCGAAATAAAGCTTTTACTGGAGCATTAAAAATAATACCAAATGCAGCCGACGCTACAAAGCTTGTCATAAGCTGTTCAATCAAGCTCAACCCTCCTTTGAAATGCGAAAGCGGCCGTTCAGTGACGTATGAACTGGAGCACTCCGTATGAGATATATCGAGACTTATCCGACTCGATTTCAGCACTCATTTCCTAATTAAAGATCAATAAAACGAAAACACTACCGCAACACCTGCTCCTATGGCAAAAGCAGTTAAAAAGGCCTCTGCGCCCTTTGATATCCCCGATACTAAATGGCCTGCCATTAAATCTCTTACAGCATTGGTTATTAATAATCCCGGAACTAGCGGCATAACAGAGCCAATAATAATTTTATCAAGCTCTGTCCCAATATTAAGAAAAACAAATAAGACAGATAATAAACCAATAAGTAAAGAAGCTAAAAATTCCGCAAAAAACTTAATTTCGACTAGTTGATGAATATAAATTAAACTTGAAAATCCGATTCCTCCTGCAATAACTGCTGGCAGGAAATCTGACCAAGAACCTTGAAACATAATAAGAAAACATCCGCTTGCAATGGACGCCGCTCCAATTTGTACCCATATCGGATAAGCGTGGGCATCAAGCTCAATTTCCTTAAGCTGATCATAGGCTTCTTTCACCGAGAGTTCCCCATTACTAATTTTCCTTGAAACTCCATTGACCTTAGCAACTTTTTGTAAATCTGTTGAACGATCAACAATTCTTACTAGCTGTGTCGGCGTTTTACTGCTTACAGAAAAAATAATTCCCGTTGGTGTGACATAGCTATGGGAATTTTCCACCCCAAACGCTGCTGCAATTCTCATCATCGTATCTTCCACCCGATACGTTTCCGCTCCACTCCTCAGCATAATCTTGCCAGCTAACAAACACACCTCGATCACATCAAAGGTTTGGTTATGGTCACTGTTCACCGTCTCCACCATCCCATTGTAAAATATCTAGTTTGAGTTTAATGAAGAATCGTTATTTAAGCAAATCTTACATCATAAATATTCCATGTAACTTATATTGACACGTTATGTTACATGTTTTAAAATTTATTTTAAACTAAAAGAAACTTATAAAATCTGATATAAAAGACGCGTCATTTCCCGCAAAGAGAAAGTTACACATGCCTTTTTCTTGCGGTTTTTTATTACCTTCATTTAGATCTTGTATTCTTTGAGTGTTTTTAAGAAAAAGTACTAATGGCAACAGAAAGGGGTTTTGTCCTAATGAATCATTCTTTTATTAGAAAGCTAGCCGCTTCGGCTAAAAAAACAAAAGCTGATATAGTTGTAAAAAACGGAAAAATCATCGATGTATTCAATGGTGAGTTCATTGAAGAAGACATCGCAATCCAAGATGGAGTCATCATCGGAATAGGTCAATACGAGGGTGAGAACATTATCGATGCTAAAGGAAAATATATATCTCCCGGATTTATTGACGGACATGTTCACATCGAATCCGCCATGGTCACTCCACAACAGTTTTCACAGGTTGTCGTCCCACACGGTGTAACAACAGTCATTACAGACCCGCACGAAATTGCTAACGTAAGTGGTTCAGCTGGCATTCAATTTATGATCGATTCCGCTAAAAATCTCCCATTAAATATATTCTTTATGCTGCCATCATGTGTTCCTGCTACACCATTCGAAAATGCAGGAGCAACATTATCAGCTCAAGATTTAAAGCCATTTTATCAAGAACAAAGTGTTGTAGGCCTTGCAGAAGTCATGGATTTCCCTTCTGTTTTCCATCAAGAGCAATCAATGATGGAGAAACTAGTAGATGCGAATCAGCTCGGTAAAAAAATCGATGGCCATGCAGCTGGTATTTCAGGAGATGCTTTAAATGTATACGCAACAGCAGGTATTAAAACTGATCATGAGTGTGTCACACCTGACGAAGCTTATGAGAGGCTAAAAAGAGGGATGTATCTCATGCTGCGAGAGGGGTCTGCTGCAAGAGATGTAAAAGCTCTGTTACCTGTTATCACAGAAAAAAATGCTAGACGCTGCCTATTTGTTACAGATGATAAGCACTTGGATGATTTGATAGCAGAAGGAAGCATAGATTATAATATTTTGCTATCAATTGAGAATGGTTTGGACCCTATCACAGCCTACCAAATGGCAACTCTTCATGCGGCTGAATGCTTTGGGTTGGATACAAAAGGAGCGATTGCACCTGGATATGATGCAGATTTCGTTTTTTTAGATGACCTTGAGGCCGTTAAGGTTAACGAAGTGTTTATCAAAGGGGAACTAATTGCAGCAGATGGTCATTGTGTACATTCATCGTACAAAGAGGAAACGATTCCTTCAGCCCTATTAAATACGATTCACATTCATGAAATTGGTCTTGAGAATATCCAAATAACATGTCCAAAGGAAGCATCAGCAAATATCATTGAAATCATTCCGAATAAAATTATCACAAAGCATATCGTGGAGAAAGTTGATTCAATTGATGGTTATTTTCAGCCATCCATTACGAATGATCAGCTCAAAATGGCTGTAATCGAGCGGCACACCTCTACAGGAAATATTGGTTTAGGTATTGTAAAAGGATTTGGACTGACATCTGGAGCGATTGCATCAACAGTTGCACATGACTCTCATAACATTATTGCCCTTGCAACAAATGATCAGGATCTTCTGAAAGCCGTAGATGCTTTAAAAGCTATGGGCGGTGGGTTAGTTGTCGTAAAGGAACAAGAAGTGATTGCATCACTACCACTTGAAATATCAGGCTTAATGACAACTACACCATTTACCCAAATCAATGAAAAACTAAAACAAATCGACAAAGCTCTATATGAGATCGGTTTTTCTAAAAACTTTAATCCTTTTTTAACCATGTCCTTCTTGGCACTGCCTGTTATACCAGAACTTAAGCTTACAGACCTTGGACTTTTTCAAGTGAAGGATTTCAAGCATATTAGTGTTTTTTAAATAAGGCTGTTACTTTGTTGCTTTGTAATTAGTGCCTGAGAAGGGTTGATTGGAGCTCCAGGATGCTCGCTTTCCGTGGGGCGGGCGGTGAGCTTCCACGGCGCACTGCGCCTGTGGGATCTCACCTGTCCCGCTGCACCCCTGTCTTGCTCCAGCGCCTAACCCCTCGAGGTCATAAGCCACTCTTGAATTGAAGACAAAGAACGTCTTCTATTCAAGAGTGGCTTATGCTTGTCGGGGCTAAACAGGCGCTTCCGCATTTCTAAACAGGAGTCTCACACCTTCCGCTCCAATCAACCTAATAGTGTTTGTTGAAAGAACTTAAAAACAACATACTTTTTCAAAAAAATGCCTGAAATAAAAAATCTTAGTCCCCTAGGTGTTCTTCACATCTAATCCACTACTCCAAACTCTACCTCTTATATAAAGCCTCTTTCCAAATCTCTAATTTAGGGTGTTCCATTCCTAGAATTTTGAAGTAGCTATATGCTAGAAGGTCGATATCAATTAATGGTGATTCTTGAGTTTTATTTAGATAATCCCTAATTTCCGGTTCGGCTGTTCGTGATAATTGATGGACCATGGCTTCAAAAATATTTCCCTGCAAATCTTCTTCCACCTGATGATATGCCTTTCTCAATTCGTTTATAGCATGCTCTGATTTTATATTCTCGATAATTGAGGCAGCAAAAATATTGGCTTCCTCGTCTTTTAAATAAACTTTTACAGCATCAACAACTTCATCTGATTGGAATGTAATAAGCGCTTCGGATATTTCCTCAAGCAGCAAGTCATCATCCCTTGTTAATAAAGAAGCTAGCTGAGTAATGGACTCCTTCATCCCCATTAGCCCCATCATATACACAGCTATATATCCGTCAAATTGAAACCACTCTTCCTTTTTATTAGCTTCAAACATCATCATCAATTGATCCTTAGATATGTATTTCTTATTTACTAATTTATACGCAATCTTCTTAGCTAAAAGATAAGCATTCATATCAAAGCTGTCTTCACTTTCAAGTCTGGTAAGGATATTCATGTACTCCCTCCAAACTTCTTCTTTAGAACCATCTCCTAACACCTGATAAATGTTCCAGTCTTGATCATTGATAAAACCAGTTAATAACTTTTGGTTTTTCAAGATGATTTCAGGGGTAAAATCCAGTAATAATTGGACAAATAGATGGTGAATACTATCATGAACCCGATCCAACCCATCTATTATCATTTGGGCTAATTCTTCATCCTCGGGATCCACTTTCAAATACATAAGTATTGATTTTTTTTCAGGATTTTGTATTGCTTCTTGAAATAATACTCTTGTCCACTCACGCTTTTTATTTGGATAGTCATGAAGAGTTTGAGAAATAAACTCTTGTAGAAATGGCTCATTTGTTAGCAAATATTGTTCAATTTTGTTTTCATAATTCAGCATTTTTTGTATTCCTTTCCTCAATCAAGGATTCTCTTTAGTTTTACCATGTAATGAAGGGGAATTTCAATTTAACTGATGGAAACGATTTATTTTCCATTGACAACATGTATATACAAGTTTATGATGTTAAGGTATTTGTATATACAGATTTTGAGGAATGGCTCCAAAATGAAAACGCTATTTCTGAGTCTAATGATTCTATATAGGAGGGAAAACAATGAGTGTCGATCAAAAACAAGTTAGTCAAATCATTGATGCCATTGGTGGAAAAGATAATATTTCCGCGGCCACACACTGTGTAACTCGTTTGCGCTTTGCTTTGGTTGATGAAGGAAAAGTAAATAAAGATGCACTAGAAGAAATTCCATTAGTAAAAGGGTCTTTTTCAACAAATGGTCAGTATCAAGTTGTTATCGGTCAAGGAACCGTTGATAAAGTTTATAAAGAGCTTGTACAACAAACTGGAGCAGGAGAGGCGTCAAAAGAGGATGTTAAGAAAGCTTCTGAAAAACATTTAAACCCACTTCAACGTGCGATAAAAACACTAGCAGACATCTTCATTCCGATCCTGCCAGCCATTGTTACTGCTGGTTTATTAATGGGAATTAACAACATCTTAACAGGACCAGGCATTTTCTATGATGAGCAATCCCTCATTGATGTTCATCCACAGTGGGCAGATTTAGCTAGCATCATTAATTTAATTGCGAATACCGCCTTCGTCTTTTTACCTGGTCTCATCGGATGGTCAGCTGTGAATCGTTTTGGCGGAAGCCCATTACTAGGGATTGTTCTTGGTTTAATGTTAGTTCATCCTGATTTATTAAATGCTTGGGGATATGGTTCAGCTGAAGAAATTCCTACTTGGAACCTATTCGGATTAGAAGTTGAAAAAATCGGCTATCAAGGTCAGGTTTTACCGATTTTAGTTGCTTCATTCTTACTAGCTAAAGTTGAAATCTTTTTACGTAAACGTGTTCCCGATGGAATTCAGCTATTAATTGTTCCCCCATTAACACTTTTAATCACTGGTTTTGCTTCATTCATCGTGATTGGACCTGTGACATTCGCAGTCGGAAATGTGTTAACAAATGGAGTTATCGCCATTTTTGATAATTTTGCAGCACTTGGCGGTCTTATCTATGGTGGTTTATATGCTTTATTAGTTGTAACAGGTATGCATCATACGTTCCTAGCTGTTGATATTCAATTAGCAAATGCAGGAGGTACATTCCTCTGGCCAATGCTTGCTCTATCAAATATTGCACAAGGTTCAGCTGCTTTTGCGATGATGTTAATTTTAAAAGAAGAAAAACAAAAGGGCTTAGCGTTAACATCAGGTATTTCAGCATGGCTTGGTATTACAGAGCCTGCGATGTTTGGTGTTAACCTTCGTTACCGTTACCCATTCATTGCAGCACTAATTGGCTCTGGTATCGCTGGGTTATTTATCTCGATTAATGGTGTTAAAGCATTTTCTATTGGAGTTGGGGGAGTACCTGGATTCTTATCCATCGACTCGCAATTCTGGGGTTCATTCTTTATCGGAATGGGAATTGTCCTCGTCATACCATTTGTTTTGACATATATTCTAGCGAAGATGAAAAAAGATTAGAAAAAGGGACGAGCAACTTTGTCCCTTTTCTTTCATGTCCATTTAAATAATTGAAAAAACTCAGAAAAAAATACATCGGTGGTGCTTATATTGAATAATCCTTGGTGGAAAAAGTCAGTTATTTATCAAATTTATCCAAAAAGCTTTTGTGATACAACCGGAAATGGTGTAGGTGATCTGCAAGGAATTATCAGCAAGCTAACCTACTTAAAAAATCTTGGTGTTGATGTTATCTGGTTAACACCTATCTATACTTCACCTCAAAAAGATAATGGCTATGATATTAGTGATTATTACTCAATCCATGAGGAATACGGCACAATGAATGACTTTGATGAATTACTAGAAAAAGCTCATCAGCTTGACATTAAAGTCATTATGGATATCGTCGTAAACCATACATCAACAGAACATAAATGGTTTAAAGAAGCTAAAAAATCCAAAACAAGTCCTTATCGTGATTATTATATTTGGAAGGATCCAAAGGAAGATGGTTCTGAACCAACAAACTGGGTATCAAAATTCGGTGGTCCTGCATGGGAATATGATAAGGAAACGGAACAGTACTACCTCCATCTATTCGATGTGACACAGGCTGATCTTAATTGGGAAAATGAAGAGCTTCGAAAAGAAGTGTTCAATATGATGAGCTTCTGGTTGGAAAAAGGGGTCGATGGCTTCCGACTTGATGTTATTAACTTAATTTCAAAAGATCAAAGCTTCCCGGATGATGATGGTTCAATCCCTCCTGGTGATGGAAGACGATTCTATACAGACGGTCCCCGCGTTCATGAATTTATTCACGAAATGAACAAGGAAGTCTTTTCAAAGCATGACAGCATGACAGTTGGTGAAATGTCATCAACAACAATTGATCACTGTATCCAATACTCGAATCCTAAGCGTGAAGAATTAAGCATGACCTTTAATTTTCATCACTTAAAGGTTGATTACCCGAATGGCGAGAAATGGGCAATCGGAGATATGGATTTCCTTTCATTGAAAAAAATTCTTTCCACCTGGCAAACAGAAATGCATGCTGGTGGTGGCTGGAACGCTTTATTCTGGTGCAACCATGACCAACCAAGGGTTGTATCCCGCTATGGAAATGATAAAGAATTCCATAACGAATCAGCCAAGATGCTTGCCACAACCATTCATATGATGCAAGGAACCCCGTATATCTATCAAGGTGAGGAATTCGGGATGACTGACCCAAAGTTCACGTCCATTGACAAATATCGAGATGTCGAATCATTAAATATGTACAAGATTCTACAGGATAAAGGGATGCCAGAAGAAGAAATTCTTGTAATTCTGAGACATAAATCACGTGATAATTCCAGAACACCCGTACAATGGAATGATTCAAATCACGCTGGCTTTA
>DASQMK010000241.1:0-5543 GCA_035645575.1 Metabacillus sp. | reverse complement strand
ATATTACCAGCTACTTCATTAATTTCACTAGAGAGCTCTTTCATTTCCCGGTTTGTTCTTTCAGAATAATCAACTTGGCTAACAGCGCCCTTTGCTACCTCATCGATAGCGGTTGCGATTTGTTCTGATGCAATAGCTGATTCAGCGGAAATTCTCTTAAGCTCATTAGCACTATTAACCGCATATGTCGAAGCCTTCTTATTTTCTCGAATCATCAAGGTTATATTATCAATCATATGATTAAAGCTTTTCCCTAGCTGACCTACTTCATTTTTATATAAATCATTTGCTCTATGTGTTAGATCCCCTTTTTCCGCTTCCTTCATAATGGCGACAATTTTATCAATTGGCTTAGTCATACTTCTTGCTAAGAAAATGCTCACTGCAACAGATAACAACACAAAGCCAAGAATAATCAAATAGACTAAATAAATAACGTTTTGAATTTCCTTCATTAAATAGGACTTTGAAGTTGAAACAGCCACTTTCCAACCATTTTCTGTTTCTTCTATGGAAACAAGGTTGTCCACCGTGTTTTTATGATCTTCAAACTTCGTCCCAACTAATTCTGGTTTATTACTAGAAATGATCACTCCATCTTCATTATAAATCGAAATCTCTCTTGCTGAATTGTCTTGACCATTTTCATAAACTTCTTGAAATACTTCACTGTTTGCAACAAGAATAATTGTTCCAATACGATCAAATTTTCGAAATAAATAGATGTTCTCATAGTTGTTTTCGATCCCTGCTTTCCATGAGATGACACCTTTTGCGCTTTCGACTTCTTTAGCATACGGAGTGTTGTTGAAATCATCTAGAAAATAGTCTTCCGGATTTTGTTCCCCATACACCGTATCCTCTCTATTGACAAAAAACATTGCTATTGCGTTTTTATTTGAAAATGTAATACTAGAGAAAAACTCTGAAGCTGTTCGATCCTTTGTAATCTTTTCGAAGTCAGATAGCCCTTCATTCGTTCGTAATGTTTCCATCAGGTCAATATTTGAAAAAGGCACTAACGTTAAATTATCAAGCTCTCTGAGAGCATTATTTACATTTTTGGTTACTTGAATATTTATATCCTCATTCATCGTGGATACTTTATCTTCAATTGTATTTTTTGAAACAAAATACACGACATTACCAATAATAATGCTTGGAATAAGAGTAAATAATAGCAAAAATAGAATAATCTTTGACTTAAGTGTCATTGCTTCTATATACCTTGGTACTTTCAAACTAAATCTTCTTCTTTTCTGAGTTTCCGATTTTATTGGAACCCGTTTTTTCTGTCCCTTCAAACGTTTCGACACTGCTTCCATCCCCCCAATGTAAAAAACAAAAGAAGCTTAAACAACCCATATTTTGTTTTTTACGTCGTATCCTTTCATTATTACCCCTCTATGTATTCGCTTTCAATTATACTATATTTTCGACCAATTTCTTCATGAAATTTTAATATTTTCAAATATTCTAGTAAATTTATCACTTCTTCATTCAAAAAACCACACAATACTTAGTTCTTAACTCCTATAACCTCAATTAAACTTAAAAGGCAGCAAAAGATGGGTATTCAACTGGAATTTATAGTAAATAATCTAAAACCAAAGCGCGGGCATCTATATTGCCAGGACTCAAAAAAAAGCACACTTCAAAGTTGAATTGTGCCTTTTCGTTCTTCTTTAACCTATTCTAACAATTATCATCAAAAATCTAAAAAGATTTTCTTCGACTAAACCAATGACCACTTAAATACAATCCAGTTAAAATAAAAATAAGTATGTAAGTTGCGAATCAATTTTCTTATACAAGTCAATGCTTTCTAATATTGGCAGACCTACATAGGCACCAAATGCACCGTATAAAACGGACTTTGAGCTAATCAAATTTTTCACAATATGAAATGGTAAAACGCCGAGTATCAAATACTCGGCGTTTAAATATCTTTTTTATCCTTTATAAACTACTGCAAACTTATTTCTACCATCAAACAGCCATTGTCTTTTCTTGCTTCTCTCTTAATTCACGTTGTTTCCTCGACTTTTTATAGTATAAAAGTTCATACACAACAGGAATCACAACAAGTGTTAATAATGTGGCAACACTTAATCCGCCAATTACAACAACAGCTAAACTTGCAGAAACCAAGTTACCTGCTTCAGCTTCTTTAAATAAAAGTGGAAGCATTGCTGAAATCGTCGCAACAGCTGTCATGATGATCGGTCTCATTCGAATAGTTGCCGCTTCAACAATTGCATCACGAACCATCATGGTTTGTTCATTTTGTTTGACTCGATCTAATAACACAATCGCATTTGTCACAACGATACCAATAAGCATTAACGCACCTAACAATGCGGTAATATCAACTGTAATTCCACTGATAATAATTCCAAGTATAGCTCCTATTGCAGCAAGTGGTAATGAAAATAAAATAGCGATCGGTGCACGAATGGTTTTAAACGTAATGACCATGATCAGAAATACAATTCCGATTGATGCCAACATTGTCATAAACAAATCATTAAAATCACTCGCCTGATCAGCACTTGCACCGCCAATAAATACTTCCACATCCTCAGGTATCTTAATGCCCTCTACATCTTTACTTCCTAAAATTTCTCTATTTACTTCTGCTGAAATGGTCGAAAGTTTCTCAGGATCAACATTTGCTGTTACCCTTACATATTGTTTTCCATCCTTATGAAATGTACTTGTTGGTTCTTCTGATTGTGTTAATTCAGCTACATCTGATAATGTTGTCATCCCTGTAGCCGTCATAATTGGAACTTCTGATAGTTCCTTTTTTGTATCTGGTGTGTACACTGGTTCTAGCATTACCATCGTTTGTTGATCATTAACCTCAATTGAACCAAGTGGAGTTTTATTTAGCATAACAGCCGCTTGTTGGGCAATTTGATCAGCCTTTGCCATACTTGGATCGACTACAAATGAGTAGACTGTTTTTGTTTCTTCTTGGTTGGTTGTAACCTTTTCAACTCCATCAATCTCTTTGACTTTCTTTTGAATATTTTCAGAAACAGCCACAAGCTCATTAAAGTCATCACCGATTATATCAATTGTAATTGATGTATCTCCGCCCCCCATCATTGTCGCCTCAGTAGCTTCTAACGTTGCACCGGTATATTGATCCTTTTGAGCAAGAACCTTTTCAATAAACGCACCCATATCTGCATCTTCTTTTAATATCGCCATAATTTGAGTTTCCGTTGGACTTCCGACAGCTCCATATTTGGCCGCATCAGCTGAGTTCCCAAGCTGAAGATACATATTTTCTAATTCTTCTTGTTCCAGGATATAGTTTTCAAGATTTACAGCTTCTTCTTTTACCTTCTCAATCGGTGTCTCATTCGGATACTCTAATGATACAAAGACATAGTCAGCTTGAGTTTTATTCACAGAACCTTTAGGAAGGGCAACATATGTCCCAATTGATCCAGCGAAAAGAATGGTTGCTGTTAAAATAACAACCCATTTATGATTTAAGGACCATGTTAAAAATGCTGAAAAACGAGCTGATGGCTTATGCTCTTTCATTTTTGAATTTTTTAGTAATCCAGCACTCATTACAGGAACAATCGTTAATGCCACAATCAAAGATGCTAACAGTGAATACGTAATTGTTAACGCAAACGGTAATAAGAATTCTTGTAATCCTCCGTTAAGCAAACCTAGCGGTAAGAAAACAGCTACTGTTGTTAATGTCGACGAGGTAATGGCAGAACCAACCTCTTTTGTTGCATCAATGATCATGTTAACTGAAAATTTCTCTGTTTGTGCTCTTCTAAAAATATTTTCAATGACCACAATACTGTCATCAACAAGACGTCCAACTGCTACAGCAACTCCACCGAGTGTTAAAATATTTAATGTGACACCTGATTGAGCTAATAAAAATAGTGTAAAGCCTAAAGATAAAGGTATTGATACGATCGTAATCAACGTTGATCGTAAATTGCGTAGAAACAGCATAATTACGATCGTAGCAAACAATGCACCAAGCAAAACTTCTTTGATCATACTGTGAACAGAAGATTCAACCATGTCAGCAGATGCTAAAATGACGGTTGTTTCTAAATCATCGTACTTCTGGTTTATTTCTTCTGATACTTTTTCTGCTTCTTTACTAATGGTGACTGCATTTGACTGACTGTCTTTTGTGATAACAAAGGTTAGCGCATCAGCACCATTTACTTTTGTTAAATTCCCTTCCTGCTTTTCAATTGAGATTGCTGCTACATCATTCAGTGACACGTTTGGAGCAACTTCGGTATTTTCAAGATTTTCAATCGTTTTTATGTTTCCAACAATTTTTATATTTGCTGCCTTTCCATCTATTGTATTTTCAGAAATAGCGGCAACAGTATCCTGACCTTGAAGCATGGTCATAATATGTTCAATTGACACATTTTTTTCAGCCATCTTCTTTTCATTTAATGTGACAGAAACAAATGAAGGGATAATGCCGTTTGTTTGGATTTCTGCTACACCTTTAATCTCTTTAAATTGTGGAACAATTTCATCTTGTGCATATTGAACGGTTTCTGGATTGATTCCTTTATCAAACGTTAAAGCGATATAAGAAACCGGAATCATCGAAGTGTTTAACTGAACAATATTCGGCTTCATAACATTTTGCGGAAGTGTTACGCTTGAGAGCGCCTCTTCGATCTCTCGTTTTGCTTCTTTTTTATCAACACTAGATTCTAGGTGAATATCAACAGACGAATATCCATCGCCTGTGGTTGAAAACACATTCAGCTTTCCATTCACACTTTCAACAGCCTCTTCAATAGGCGTTGTCACCTGCTCCTCCATTGTATGCGCATCAACCCCATTTCCCATCGTCACAACGGAAATAAACGGCTGATCTGCTGAAGGCAAAAATTCCATTGGAAGTCGGAAATAACTAAGAACCCCCATCACAAGAATTAGCGCAGACATTAAGATAATGGCTGCTTTGTTTTTAAATGACCATTTTGTAAACCATGACATTTATTTATGTCTCCTTTCAAAATCCATTCATTTTTTGTTTTTATTGATTGAAGCTCAAGAACTCCTTTCCTTATTAGGTCAAATGATTTATTACTAGTTCATGACTACAGACCTTATTTTAATAACAAAATGTGGAAACGATAATTGCCTTAGGGTGTAAAATTATCTAAGGCTTGAGATGTATATTCTATTGGGAGGTTAATGGCTGGTGGTCGATCGTGGAAGTGGTTGCGTCAATATTAAAGGGGTTGCATCTTTTCTTAGGAGCATTGCTTCATTATTAGGGGCTGGCACCGTTTTATGGAGAGCATGCGTCAAAATCACCGGACTATTGCGCCTTTTTCTGGTTCGTTGCGTCAACCTTAGAAAATTAGATATATTATCAAATAGAACAAAAGCGCAAGCGCCTTGGTCAGCCTAGGGCAAATAAGATGATTTAGAATAGAAGGCGTCCTTTGCCTTCAATTCTATATTAGCTTATGACCTCGAGGGGCTAGGCGCTGGAGCTGGATGTCGAAGTAGTT
>DASQMK010000240.1:0-7750 GCA_035645575.1 Metabacillus sp. | reverse complement strand
CATGTGGCTGCCAAATATTTTCCATGCTTTCTACTGGTGGTTGCAACGGATTTTGTGTACCTCTCACCACATTTAGGAAAAATTGCTGCATCGTCGTTTGCTCTCTTCTTGCTTCTTCATCACTCTCTGCTGCAATAACATTTAAGCAAACCATCATATACGGTTTGTCTAAGTATTCAGATGGTTGGAAACGACTACGGTAAATAGAAATGGCTTCTTCCATATGTCTTGGTGCAAAATGTGAAGCAAACACATATGGTAAGCCCAGTTTTGCTGCTAAATAAGCTGAATCTGTTGACGAGCCAAGAATATAAATTGGAATATTCGTTCCAACTCCAGGGTATGCCTTAACATAATCTTGTTTTTCTAATGGCCCAAAATATGTGAGTAATGCATTCACATCATCAGGAAATGTATAAACTGAGTCATTTTGTGATCTTCTTAAGGCACTAGCTGTCATCATATCTGTACCAGGTGCGCGACCAAGCCCCAGGTCCAATCGATTTGGATAGATTGTTTCCATTGTTCCGAATTGTTCTGCCACAACTAATGGTGAATGATTTGGCAGCATAATTCCACCGGATCCAACGCGGATTTTTTCAGTATGTTCTAATGTATGTTTAATTAAGATGGATGTCGCTGAACTTACCAATGTTGATGTATTATGATGCTCAGCAATCCAATAACGAGAATAACCCATCGCTTCAGTTGCCTGAGCTAAATCAACCATTGATTCGACCGCAGCTTTGCTATCCTGACCTTCACGAATAGGAACTAGGTTTAAGACTGAAACAGGAATTTGTATATTTGACATTTCTGCTTTCCTTTCTTTATTAAGTTACGATTCTATAGTAACAATTTAAACTTCAGAAACAAATTTATATGCTTAGCCTTCTCTGTAACAGGAATTCAATTCTTTTTAGGAAACAGAAAAAGACTGCTGTTTTTATCAACAGCAGTCTTTTAAACAATCCAATATTAAATTAAACGAGTTGTTACAATTCCTTCAATTTTTGTAATTTGTTCTTCAAGTTGAGGAATAATATCACCGTTTACTTCGTTGTCGATGTCAATCATCGTGTACGCATAATCTCCACGGCTTCTGTTCACCATGTCTGCGATATTTAAATTATAGCTAGAGATCGCTTGTGTGATTTGGCCAACCATGTTTGGAACATTTTTATGGAATGTCGCAACACGGCGCTTACCAGTGTATGGAAGTGACGCATTCGGGAAGTTTACAGAGTTTTTAATATTTCCAGTCTCTAAAAAGTCCTTCACTTGACGAGCAGCCATAATCGCACAGTTTTCTTCTGATTCCTTCGTTGAAGCACCTAAGTGTGGAATCGGAACGACATTGTTCATTTTCAACACATTTTCATTTGGGAAATCTGTTACATATTTTCCTACTTTTCCACTCTCAAGAGCTGCTTTCATGTCCTCTTCATTTACTAACTCTCCACGAGAGAAGTTTAAAATGTGAACACCCGTTTTCATAATTGCGAATGTTTCTTCATTGAACATACCTTTTGTATCTGGAGTTAATGGAACGTGAACTGTAATGTAATCAGAGTTTGCAAATAATTGCTCAAGGCTCATTGCACGTTGTACTTTACGAGATAAGTTCCAAGCAGTATCAACGGAAATGAATGGGTCAAAACCAATTACATCCATATCTAAACCTAGTGCATCATTTGCCACAAGTGCACCGATTGCACCTAAACCGATAACACCAAGTGTTTTCCCTTTGATCTCTTTTCCAACAAATTGTTTCTTTCCTGCTTCCACAAGTTTCGGAATTTGATCTCCTTCACCTTCTAATGATTTTGTCCATGCAACACCAGCGAATAGGTTACGAGAAGAAGCCATTAGTGTTGTTAAAACCATTTCTTTAACAGCATTTGCATTTGCACCTGGTGTGTTAAAAACAACAATTCCTTGCTCTGTACATTTATCAACAGGAATATTATTTACTCCCGCACCAGCACGGGCAATAGCTTTTAAATTGTTAGCAAATTCCATAGAGTGCATATTATAGCTACGTAAAACAATCGCATCAGGATTTTCACTATTATTGTCAATCGCATAGTTGCCTTTGCTAAAAACGTTTAAACCAACTTCAGCAATATTGTTTAAGGTTTTAATTGTTTTTACCTTTTCTAATGTTGTTGTACTCATTGAATTCTCCTCTTTTCGGGTGTTTTTAAAATTTTATGAATATTTTTATTTTAATAGGATAATGGAATTATATCATAAATCGACATAAACATCCTACCTATTAAACAGAAAAAGGCAAGGGATTTATCTCCCTTACCTTTGCCCAGGCGAACGGCTTCGACACTATGTGCTCCCTCACGGTAATCCGTGTTTCGCCAGTTACACATAGCCTTTTGAATTACATATATCATACCATATTTCGTATGAACTGCAACCCTAATTTGAAGAATATTCTTATTTCATTGATTTTTTAAAAGTTAATTAAACGTTTGTTTAACTTTTATTGGCCTTTCATTGTTCTTGAACATTAAACATGTAATAAAGGATGAAACATTTCCTGGGTAAGCGCAGAAGTTGACTTTTTTCACGAATTTAGTGTCGATTAAAGTCTGTCTTCACATTATCGGTTGCTTTATATTAGGTGTTCTAAATGGTTGATTTCCTTTTCAGGTCGCTCGCTTTCCGTGAGAGGGGCGGTGAGATTCTACACTCACATATCCGTTCCAATAATCCTGCTCTAAGTATCTTCAAAGGACCTTCATTTTAAGAAATAGCTGATACATAGGTTCAACTATTTGCATCGTTCATAACCATATTGCTAAAATGACTTCATTAAAAACTTTGAGGTGACCTAGAATGAAAATAGAAATTTGGTCTGATTTTGTCTGTCCATTTTGTTATATAGGAAAACGTAGATTAGAGGCAGCACTTGAAAATTTCCCAAATAAGGATCAAGTAGAAATAGAATATAAGAGCTTTGAATTAGATCCGCATGCACCTTCACAAACTGAACAAAGCATATATGAGGCATTAGCAGCAAAATATGGAACAACTGAAGAACAAATGAAGCAAATGAATAAAGGACTAATCGAACAAGCTGCTGAACTTGGGTTGGCTTTTGATTATGAAAATATGAAGCCGACAAACACGTTTCATGCTCATCGATTAGCAAAGTATGCTAAAACAATCAGAAAAGACAAAGAAATAACAGAAAATCTATTATCAGCCTACTTTACGAAATCTAAAAATGTTGGCGATATCCATACATTAGCAGATATTGCTGAAGAGTCAGGAATTGATAGAGAAAAAGCAGTAGAAGTTTTATCAAACGAAGCGGATTATGAACAAGAAGTACGAAATGATCAAAGACTAGCACAGCAATATGGTATTCAAGGAGTGCCTTTCTTTCTTATTAATCAAAAATATGCGATTTCAGGTGCACAGTCACCAGAAACATTCGCAGGTGCACTTCAGAAGGTTTGGGAAGAGGAGCATCAAAAACCAGTGTTTGAAGATCTAACAACTTCCGATCAAGGTGTTTGCACTGATGATGGATGTATCATCCCTCCTAACAATGAAAAGTAACAATCCGAAATACTAAGAATGACTTTTATCTATTCTAAGGCATTCCTTAATGAAAAGCGTTAAAAAAATGACTTATTAGCTCAAAAGCTTAATAAGTCATTTTCCTATTATAACAATGCATCTGCCTCTACAATTTCCAAGGTTAAGTTCCCATGCTCTGATAAGTCAATTTCATATGGAGAAATATCTTGACCCTCTTCATTTTTAATAATTCGAATGATCGGTCGACCAACTGAATGGAAATGATATTTCGTAACAATTCCTACCCTTCCATCATTTAATTTAATCGTTAGTCCTTGTGGATAGATCGCAATACAATCTTTAAACAACCTCAATTGCTTTGTATCAAATTGAGTACCACTACCTGAATAAAGTAATTCCATTCCTTGATGCGGCAACATGGCTGGTCGATAAACTCTATGACTTGTTACAGCATCAAAAACATCTGCTACACTCAAAATTTTCGCATAAGGGTGAATTTGATCTCCCTTGATTCCCCTAGGATAACCTTTTCCGTCGATTCTTTCATGATGTTGCAAGGCACAATGCGCAACAACCAATGGTATTTCATGCACCTTTCGAAGAATATCAAACCCCAATTCTGAGTGTGCTTTCATATACTGGAATTCTTCTTCATTAAGTTTTCCTGGTTTATTTAATATTTCTGGAGGCACAAAAATCTTACCTAAATCATGTAATAAGGCACCTAAACCGATTTCCTCGATCTGTTTAGCAGGTAAACCATTTTTTATCGCAAGCTGACATGAATAGATCGTGACATGTAAACTATGTGTATAAACATGATTTTCGTGGATTTTTGTTGTGGCGAGTAAATTAAGGACAGTTGGATTTTCTGTTAAGGATGTCATGATATCTTTAAAGATGTTTTGAAAAGTTCGTATTGTTTTATCTGTTTCAATCATCGCTTGGAATGTAGGTTTTGTTCCGTTCAATTCTGCAATTGTTTCTAACCCCTCTGTAATGACATTTGTTGCTTCATTTAAAAGTTCTGCTGGTATTGATTCAACAATGTCAATTCCTTCCGAGGCTTTATCCTCTATGTAAACTGTATAAATATTTAAGTTTTTTAATCTTTTAATAAAACCCTCAGTAAGTTCCGTACCCTTAGTTAAAAGAATTTTTCCTTTTTCACTATATATGGATCTACCTAATTTTATCCCAGATTGACAATGATCTAATTTTACTAAACGCATTTTCTTTCCCCTGTCTCTTCTATATTTCCGTAATTAAGTGACTTAAAAAATGCGCTCACGGCCTTGTGTTGCATTTTTGAATACTCTAATGTATCGTTAAAAAGGTATGCGAGAAAAGTGTATCTTAATGTCGATTATAGTCAACATCAGTATGAATTTCAATGAAATATCTACCTTAAAAAAGTTAGCTTAAAATGATCATTTTGATCGGATGGCTGCTAGGTTAGATGAACTGGGAGATTATAGAAGAATCACCTTTTAAATTAAAAGAACCTAATTTTTCTTGCAATTTAGAATTATTAAATTATAATTCTAAAAGGAGGAGGTTGATGACATGGTCATTCATTTTAAATTATCCGATAAAGATCAAATACCAAAATTAAACAAAATTGCGTCAAAGTATCCTTTCGACATATGGATTCATAGTGACGATCGAAAATATGACGCAACTTCTATCCTTTCATTATATACTTTACCTTTTAAAAAAGACTTGAAGTTAGTAGTTGAAGAAGGTGTTAACTCTACAGATTTACTTGAAGATATGAAAGATTTTCGATAATTACAAGATTTGGCTGAACCAATTACATATGATTATTTGCTCCCCCTCAATTATCTTATGGTGGAGCAATTACATTTTTTTAGCACGACTAGGTTCTTTTTTTGCATTTTGTTGTGATTCAGCTAAAGTTGAAGTTGTAACAGATTCTAACCCATAACCTGTTGTACTGATTTCTAGATGTTCTTCTCTTCTATTCCCGTTTAAACTTAAATTGCTTCCTAAATGATCTTTCTCCATTTCTATTCTCCTTTCTAGTTGTGAACAGCCCTATTAAATAGGCTGTCCACATGTTCATTATTATTTATTTGGTTCCATTTTCCCTAGCCCTTGTTCTATTCTTAACTCCTCTGGGTTTGTCCCATGTAAAGAGGCAGGACCTGGATTCAAAGTTGGCTTTTGTCCCATCGCTTCAGGGTTTTGATCATACTCAAAGTTTGCTTGACCGTCTAAAGTTGGTCCATTTGCCCAACTTCCTTCGCTACTTTCCTCACCTTGAGAGAAGTTCATAAAAGAATAAGATACTTCTTGCTTTTCATACTCTTGATTAAAATTACTTGGGACGATTGAACCTTGTGTTTGCTCGATTTCCTCAATTGCTGCCATCCATTGATTTTGATGCATTGTATCACGAGCGATCAAGAACGAAAGCATGTCTCTAACTCCAGGATCTGTTGTCATTTCATATAGGCGACATACTTGTAACCTACCTTGAGATTCTGCATTTAAATTTGCTCGAAAATCTGCTAATAAATTTCCACTTGCAATCGTGTAACGAGCAGTCCAAGGATAACCAACACTATCGTTAGGCTGAGCTCCAAGACCATTAACTATCGCATGTTGGGGGTTCATTCCACCTAAAACAGCTTCAATAACTGGATCTTTCGCCGCTTCCTCCTGGTCTTGAACAGGTGCGCCATCTAATAATTGAGCAATCATTGTGGCAAGCATTTCGACATGGGCCATTTCTTCTGTTCCAATGTCTAAGAGCATATCACGATATTTCCCTTCTGCTCGACAATTCCATCCTTGAAACAGATATTGCATCATAACAGATATTTCACCAAACTGACCGCCAAGGACCTCTTGTAGTTTTTTTGCATAAACGGGATCTGGTTCACTTGGTTTTGCATTGTACTGCAATTCCTTTACATGATAAAACATCAAATTCTCCCCCTTAACCTTTTACATGATCTTCTATAGTAGTATGAGAAACCATTTCTAGGTTATAGGAACCAAATGTCACCATTTATTTGCTGTTGGACGTTATATTCCTTATACAAAAGTAGGGATTAAATATTTAACGCATACGTTGTAAGATCTTTTTCACAATCCATCCAACAATAATACCTGGAATGACGCAAATCATAGGAAACCATATTGAGCCGAAAATTTCCCCAATTTTTCCACTTGTAGAATAAATAAGACCAATGGTTACAGCCCAAGCACTTGTAACAAATGGGATGTAGGAAAATTTATCCTTTCCACCGCCAGCATCTTTATACGCATCCCATATTGCATAAAAATATACACATGGATAAAACAAAAGCCATTGAAAGTTCGTTTGACTAATCGCCTCTTGTATATTGCCATAAAAACTATGAAGAATGGCCGTATTAAAATTTCCGTTTACATTTATAACAAACTCCAAGACGATTAAAATTATCCCTTTTGCATATTTTTTATTTAATAACTGGCCAAAACCAGGAAATGCAATGCTCCATAATAAGACTTCCTTTGGCTGGTGCAAATCTACCTTACCTTCTCTCGTAAAAGTTCAATGAATTATTCCCGACTGCATCAGATGGAAATTTCCATCCATATAGCTATTTGTATTATACCCATTATTTTGTAAGATATTTACAATTTAATAGAACGCAAAAAATAAGGCCCAGAACAATAATAGTTCTAAGCCCTTCCAAAATTTTCACTGATTTTTATAGCCCTCTCTTTTTACTTGAACATCTTCACCATCAACATTATCAATTACAGCGTTTACTTCGCCTTCCATATACGCGTCTGATACTTGCTCATGTGTTGTTGCTAAGCCTGAAGATAATGTATCATTTGCTTTGTAATCTTCCACCTCATACGTTTTTCCAGCAACTTTAGCTGATTCATTGTTTTGATTTTTTTTCATGTTCGCACCCCTTTTTATACAATCATCTTGAAGATCATGAATTCTTTCTCATTATGTCCAAAGGATATAAATCCATGTACTCCTTTCACCCATTTCTTAAAAGGACCATACACTATAGTAGATAAAAAGAGAGGAGTGTCAATGTGATTTTTAATCCTTATTACTTTTTAAGACCACTAACATCTTTTTGGAGCTTTCCTGCCTACTCTCCATTTGCTACGTATCAGGAAGAATCCTATTATAACGGATATCATCCAA
>DASQMK010000239.1:0-2918 GCA_035645575.1 Metabacillus sp. | reverse complement strand
TCAAATGTTGACCAATGTAAATAACCGATCACTTTAATCCCTTTCTCTATACAAGAATGCAAGCTTGTTAACGCTCTTTGTATAAATTCTTCACGCTTTTTATCATCAGCCGTTGCGACTCCATTTTCTGTGATCATGATGGGTATTGTGATCGATTTTGCTACTTCTTCCACTACTTTTCCTAGAGCTTCCGGATGATATTCATATCCCATCTGTGTTACTTCAGTATCTTGATCTGGTTGAATTTGTCCGTTTGGTCCATATATTTCTCGAGTATAATTTTGCAATCCGAAAAAGTCGTCTCCATTCATCATATCCAGGAATTGGAGAAAATAACTATTCCATTTCTCCTTTGCTAATGCTTCCCCACCAGGAATAAAGTCAATATGAGGAAGCGCCATCGAGAAGCCCACTTTTGTTTCCGGGTGAATTTTTTTAATGACTCCCCGTGATTTTTTATGTGCTTCTTTCATAAGCTTGATCGATTTTTCATCAGAGATCATGTGAAAAGTGAAATATTGACTTGGATTTGCACCACATAGATTGGCAGCAGATTGTCTCCACTTAGGGGCTACCCAAGACTCCCGATCAATCCCAACAGGTGGAACAAAGCCTATTTTTGAGAAGATTTCCTTAAGCATGACTGGTAAATTCACTTCATTCATCGTCAATACATATGGAATTAAGTGCCCCAATTCTCTCATAACGACTTCACAATAATTAGCAAAAAGCTCAGGAATGTCAGTACTGCTCCATCCCCCCAACCTCATTAACCATTGTGGTGAAGAGAAATGATGGAGTGCTACAACAGGAGTCAATCCATTTGCATGACATGTTTCTAATACATCTTTATAATGTTGTATCGCTGAACGGGAGAAGTGCCCTCTTGCAGGTTCAATTCGTGCCCACTCGATTGAAAAACGATAAGCTTTAAATCCTAACTTAGCCATCAATTCAATATCTTTCTTATATAATCTGTAATGATCAATCGCATTACCAGATTTATCTTTATAAGGAGAACCTTCAGCATGTTCTTCTGCCCAAAAATCACTATTCACATTATTTCCTTCTACTTGATAAGCTGCAGTTGCTGATCCCCAAATAAATTCATTCGGAAAACTATGGTCCATTTCATTCACCTCATTTACTATTTGATTACCATACTATCAATTATTTGAATCGCTTATAATGTTAGAACAAAAGATCATCCTTACTCATTTCAAAGATCTTTCATTAGCGTTGTCATTTGTAGAAAACACATAGCTTCCCTTCGATTATTCACCCTTGACTCTGACTAAAACTAGTGTTAAAAATGTCTTAAGCTAAGGCTTGGATAATTGTCGAGGGGAGACAATGGATGCAATGGAATTAACCGAATTTTTAATGGCTAGACAATTTACGAAGAAAAGAGAAGAAATTGAAGCACTCATACCAGCTGAGACGATTTTAATAGATGATGAGGAAGTTTTTTTATATAATTACACAATTGACGCGATTGAAAATACATTTATTGAAGATAGTATCGTGATCACACAACAACCCTATCATTCAGAAATACCCGTTCATGTCCATCAATTCATTGAACTCACCTATGTTTTCAAAGGCACATGCAATGTAGTGATTAATAAGAATGTTATTCCTCTTACAGAAGGAACTTTAGTCATGATAGATAAATATACGCCTCATACTGTGGAAGAAACAAGTAAAGATGATATTATTTTAAGTATTACATTAAAAAAGGACTATTTATCTCCCAGCTTCTTAAGTAGACTTTCATCTCAGAGTATTATTTCCATATTCCTTGTTGATTTACTAATGGAGAGCAGAGAGTCAAATCGTTATCTTTTATTTAACCATGGGAAAAATCATAAAATTATCGAAGTTGTCAATAATATTGTGTGGGAATACTTTCATAAAAGAATCTATTCTGATGAAATTATTAACTCCTATCTCGTTATTTTGTTTTCAGAGCTCATCCGAGAAGATGAAATTAGTCAACGGCATACTCATGTTCCAAATTCCAACAACTATACATTGATCGATTTTTTACAGTACATTGAGGATCATTATCAAGACTGTACATTAACTTCAATGGCAAAGCACTTTAATTTTCATCCAAACTATTTATCTAACTTATTAAAAAAGGGAACCGGCAAATCGTTCAAAGACCTCCTGCAGCTTCAAAAAATAAGCAAAGCAGGCATGATGCTAATAAACTCAAACTTACCAATCCCTGAAATTGCCGATGAAGTAGGCTACTCAAGTCTGACTTTCTTCTATAAAAAGTTTAAACAAATTTTTGACATGACCCCAAGTGACTATCGTAAACAACACAGTAGATTACAATAAATCGGGACAAAGGGACAGGTTCATCGTCCCGCCATTTACTAAGAAATGCAAAACTACATAAGATATTCATGGTTTGGATTTAAAAATTCCCCACTTTATCAATCAAAGTAGGGAATTTTTTTGTTGTTCTGAAATACGCATCCCTTTGTTACTTAAGGAACGCTCAACTTACTTTTTTCATAAGGCTCAAAACAATTTCTCCTCTTGCACTTGGCAGCATAAGGGTTTGATCGGATTCTCACATGAGAGTTTGCAAGTTTACCTTATATAATAATCGACACAAAGATTAACATTTTACATTCTCTAAATATTTAGCATCCCCCCCTTTCTCATGCAAAATTGACTTCAACAAATAGGCAGAATATAATAAAAATACTACAAATGTAAGTTTAAAGGTGGTTACGATGAAAAAAATACCGCAAATTTCAGATGCTGAATTAGAAGTCATGAAAATAATTTGGAAACATCCTTCTATCAACACGAATGAGGTTATCGAAAAATTATCAAAAACGAGTGAATGGAGTCCTAAAACCATACAAACCATGCTATTAAGGTTAATTAAAAAAGGG
>DASQMK010000238.1:0-14622 GCA_035645575.1 Metabacillus sp. | reverse complement strand
GTCATATCAACACCTGCTTTTTTAAGGACTTCAATTGGATAATCTGAGCTTCCTGCTTTTAAGAACTCTAAATAGCGGTCTACAGCAGGCTGACCTTCCTCAAGAATTTGATTGCTTAATGCTGTTGCTGCACTATAGCCTGTTGCATATTGATAGACATAATAATTGTAATAGAAGTGAGGAATTCTTGCCCATTCTAAGCCAATTTCCTCATCAACCACTATATCTTCACCAAAGTATTTTTTATTTAGGTCATAGTATGTTTTCGTTAATAATTCAGGTGTTAAAGGCTCTCCAGCCTGTGCTTTTTGGTGAATAATATGTTCAAACTCAGCAAACATTGTTTGACGGAAAACAGTCCCTCTAAACCCTTCTAGGAAATGATTTAGTAAATAAAGACGTTTCTTTTCGTCATCAATTGTGTTTAATAAATAATGATTTAACAGTGCTTCATTACAAGTTGAAGCTACTTCTGCAACGAAAATTGAGTAGTTTCCATATGGATATGGTTGAGTTTTACGTGTGTAATAGCTGTGTACTGAATGTCCAAACTCATGAGCAAGAGTAAATAAGTTGTTCACGTTATCCTGCCAGTTCATTAAAATATAAGGATTTGTTCCGTATGCACCTGAAGAATAGGCCCCGCTGCGTTTTCCTTTATTTTCATGAACATCTACCCAACGATTTTCAAATCCTTCTTCTAGGATCGAGATGTAATCCTCACCTAATGGTTCAAGACCTTTTAAGATATAATCTTTTGCTTCATCATAGGTAACTTCCATTTTCACATCTTTGATGAGCGGAGTATACAGGTCATACATATGAACTTCATCAAGCTTTAATACTTCTTTACGAAGTTTCACATAACGTTGAAGCAAGTCCAAATGATGATGAATTGTATTAACTAAATTTTCATAAACTTCCTCTGGAATATTGTCACTGCTTAGTGCTGCTTGTCTAGCTGATTCGTAATTTCTTACCTTTGCACTGAAATTATCCTTTTTAACTGTTCCACTTAATGTACTGGCAAATGTGTTTTTAAACTCATCATATTTGCTATAAACTGCTTTAAATGCTTCTTCGCGTACTCTGCGGTCCTCACTTTCTAAAAAGCGGATATAACGTCCGTGTGTGATTTCAACTTCCTCTCCATTTTCATCTTTAATAGTCGGAAAAGTTAAATCAGCATTATTCAGCATGCCAAATGTATTGCTTGAAGAATCTAAAACCTCTGAAGCTTCTGCTAATAGTTCTTCCTTTTCGGCAGATAAAACATGTGGACGTTGACGATTGATTTCATCTAATGCATGTTCATATAGCTTAAGCTCTTCTTTTTCTACTAAAAATTGCTTAATTTTTGCTTCGTCAATTGAAAGAATTTCCGGTACAATATACGAGCTAATACTGGAAGCTTGTGTGTATAAATTTCGAGCACGATCATTTAGTGCCTGATATTTTGAGTTTGTTGTGTCCTGATCATATCTCATGTGTGCATATGTATAAAGTTTTCCCAAACGCTCCATTACTTCATCTTGATAGGAAAGTGCATCATAAAGAGATGTAGCACTCTCACCTAGCTTCCCTTTAAAATCGGCTAATTTAGGCAGTGCTTTTTGCACTTCATTATACTCTTTCTCCCATGCATCATCTGTAGAAAAAATATCCTCTAATCTCCAAGTATCTTCTACTTTGATGTCACTTCTAGAAGGTAATTTTTTTACCGCTGCTTGCTCTGACATATCATTTCCCCCTTTAACGTTAATAGCCAATGCGGAGCTCGTGTTCATTGAACAAATAAGTGTTATAGCTGCTAGTAGATTTAAGAGTTTGCATTTGTTCATATCCAACCCTCCCAAAAACCTTTCTCCGCAGAAGCCAATTAAAAATCATTCCTAATATAGTCGAAAGGAGTTTCGGTTGGATTAAAAACCTTACTATCTCTATCTTCACCCCGTATAGCTTCTTTTGTCAAATAGTAAGTAGCTGCTCCAACACCTAGCATCGAAGTCATCAATAATATTGGATTACTTTTTCTCTTTACATTAAACATATGCCCACCTCTTAATGTTAATATCCTCCTTTTAATTTGTTCAAAAAATAAATTACTATTCATATTAGCCCTTATAATGAATTTATTATTTTTGAATCTTCCTTAAGTAACTCCTCCATTTGATTTATCCACTTTATTTCCTTTACTTTTTTCAAGCTTTCTTTTTCTTCAAACACAATAATAGATAAATCCGCTAGCTTCATAAGATATGTATCAATTGCAGAAATAAAGGAAACTGAATTAGTTAGCGAACGGGTCGTAATGAATCCCTCGTTCATTTTCATCGAAAAATCGTGATATACATTGTGAATACTAAATAAAGCATGTAAAGGGAGAGAATGAATAAATAAGAGGATCCATCCCTGCCACACATAGACAGGAGAATCGAAAATGTAATTATCAACTAAAGGAAGGAATGCATAGGAAGGTAAATATGATAGTGGAAGCTTTTGTGTTTGATAAAGATAGATATGAAATCGAGAGGTTTGTTTCGATTGAAAACCTGGTGCACTGAGACGAAATTTCCTTATTCTTTGAAGCCACTCCTTTTGCCAAATGGCCTTATTATTTGTCGGAACCATCATTACCTCTTTCAGGGATGTTGAAGGTATTGCGTAATGTTTATGTTCAGAAATAACAGATCGTGAGGAAAATGGAAGGATATTATATAAAACAATCATCGACCTTGCATCAGGACAATACGAGTATAGATATGGAGCAATATTTCCCTCTTTTATAATAAAATTCCACTGGAAAGGAGATAGCTGATAGGAGCGTGCTCCTACTCTAGTTAATGTCTTGGCACCTAAAATCCATAAATAAGAAATTCTCTCCTGTTGATATTGCTTAGACCTATTTTTCAAGGACCTTGCATCAATTGTTGAGCATTGATATTCAATAGCGATTCTTTTTTGATGATACTCAATTAATAGATCCGGACGCTGCTTTGTTTGTTGTAAATATGGCTCAAGTTTGACAGACTCAATCACCTCCTGTCTTTGAAACCATTGATACAAATCGAGTTTTCCCCTCATATGATAGTCACTTTCATGACTTCCTTTTACTGTAGGACATTCTCCATACTTTTTATGAGAAAAATGTGCAGAGATAATGGTACCGATTCTTAGTTCTAATTCTTGCTTACACGTCGGACAAATAAAACTTGTTTCTTCCCTCAGCTTTATTAACCTCTGCCTAGACCACTTTTTTTCGGCGACATTAATCATAATTCCTTTTTGATCAATTGCGACAAACAAATTGTCCCCTCCTTTTTCTTTTTATTATCCACAAGAAAAAAGAATTGACAAATCACTAAAATTTAATTTTCTAGTGATGATTAAAGAATAAACACCTATTTAGACAACCAGTTTTCACTGATTGATTAAATTAGGTGTTATAAAAGCGGAGACATGAGCCTTGCTCCGGATTCAAAAAGCTTTGCAGGGAGTGAACGCTTTGAAAACTGCTCCAATATGATCTCTCTGGAATCGTTAATATCAACCATATATGCATCTACAAGCTTTTGTGTACTACCTGTTCGATAAAGAAAAGCATTTACTTCAAAGTTTAAGTGAAAGCTTCTCATATCCATATTTGCTGTACCGATAGATGCTAGTTCATAATCAACAATGATTATTTTACTATGTAAAAATCCTTTTTCATATTCATACACTTTTACTCCTGCTTCTAATAGTTCTGGGAAATATGACCTTGACGCATAATAAACAACTTTTTTATCTGGTCGCTTAGGAACAAGGAGTCTAACGTCAATTCCACTTAATGCAGCAACTTTTAATGCAGTAAGGATATCTTCATCAGGAACAAAATAAGGAGATGCGATCCAAATCGATTCTTTTGCAGAAATAATCATCGAAAAAAATAAGTTTTTAATAACATCCCATTTATTATCTGGACCACTTGCGATTAACTGCACCCCACCGGTTTCCTCTAATGTCTCTGTTTTTGATGATAAATACATATTTGGCAAAAGCCTTTTGTCCGTCATATAGTACCAATCTTGTAAAAAAATCATTTGTAACGTTCGGACTGCTTCACCCTTTATGAGAAGATGAGTATCACGCCAATATCCAAAATAGGAATTCTTCCCTAAATATTCGTCTCCTACATTTAAGCCCCCAACAAAGCCGACTTCTCCATCAATTACAACGATCTTTCTATGGTTACGAAAATTAATTTTGTTGTTTAGAAACGGAATTCGAACAGGTAAAAATGGAACCATTTCAATTCCTGATTTCCCCAATTCTTTAATATATTCTTTCGATAATTTCCAGCATCCAACAGCATCATAAAGAAATCTAACCTCTACTCCTTCTTTTGCCTTATCAATTAGAACATTCTTTAATTCCTGCCCAACCTGATCATCTCTCACAATATAATATTCAAGATGGATATGATGTTTTGCTTTTTTTATTTCTTGGAAAATATGTTCGAAGGTCTCAATTCCATCTGTTAATGCTTTCGTTTTCGTAGAAAATGAAATCGGACTATGTCCTAACCGATGAGCAAGCTTAAACAATAATTGCTGATGGTCTCCCATATGATCAATCTTATCTTGATATGTGCTTTGATTCCCTTCTATCTCTAAAAATGCTTTTTCATCTAAAAGTGCTTTCTTTTCAAACAAACGTCTCTTTTTAATGTTTCTGCCAAAGAATAGATAAAAAAAGAATCCTATTAACGGAAACCCTCCAAGCACAACGAGCCATGTAATCGTATGTGACGGATGTCTATTCTCTAAGAAAATAACAATGCAGATAAAAATAATAGACAATGTAAAAAGGAAACTGACAGAACCAACAATCCAATCTCCCCAAAAGTTTTTTGTAATAAGGATAATGGAAGCAATAAGTGTGATAAATAGTAGTAATCGGAATGTAAATTTCATCGACTTTCACCTGTCTTATTTTTTATCTTACTTCCCTTTCATTAAGAAAACGAAACCTTTATATATTTTACTATCTGTCATCCCCTTCATAGTTCTCACTATTTTATTACTTAACTTCATTTTTTAACCCTTAAAACTGAAAATAAAGACATAGAAAAAACCGATTCATGAAAATCGGTTTTTTTATAAATGATCTATTTAGGAGAAATGCTTTCTTATCACAGTTAAGGCATGATCTTTTGAAATGACTTTGCCATATTCCTCAAGTCGATGAATCGTCACTCGAGATTCTTGTCCATATTCAAGTAGAATACTTAGTGTGTTCTCGATTTCTTCATCACTTACTTCGTCTTCAAACTCGATATATAAATAATATTGTTGGTCGAGCGTGTATAAATGATTCGTCATTCCATTTAAAAGCGAATATTTAGACAAGGAAATTATATGTTCAAGATCATTAAATTTTAATACAAACTGAAGCTGTTGTTCCATATCTTCCATGTGATCATCTTGTGAATCACTTGATTTATTAAAATGCTGATCCAATAAGGATTCTATATTTTCATCTACTGGTAATTCTTTGAGCTTCTCATCAGAAATTGGAAGTTCAAGCTTTTGTCCATCTTTTGACACTTGCGCCTTTGTAACAATGACTTCTAAGCCTTTATCAAGTGCCTGAACTTGAATCCAAAGAGGGCCTTCAACCATAAACTCTTCTTCTTCATGGACTTCATCCATCATTTCCCAAAAAAGCTCTTCACTTCGATCACGATTATACCATATTTCATCACGATCAAATCCACGCTCTTCTATATCCAAATACGAAATATAAAACTTTACAGTATTCTCGTTAATACGTTCGATTTCCATTACTCAACCTTCCCTTCTATATAAGATGTTGAAGGGACAACCCCCCTCAGGGTAGTTGTACTTTACTACACTTTGCCCAAAATTTCAACTATTTAACCGTAAGCAAAGTAAAGTGCCCATATTTTCTCATGAAAGAGAAATAACTCACACTTATGTTCAAAACCTTCAATATTGAAAGAATCTTGTACTCCTATTTTATGATAAAAAGTGTTTAAAGGAAATAAAAAAACTCTGAATTTACAAAAACAGTTATTTTACCTATATGAATCTTCAAGCATATCTTATGAATGCCTTCATATAATTGTACGAGCAGTTAAAAAGCTGAAAAGAGGGTATAAAAGATGGAACAAGATTTTCTGTTATCACTTCTCATGATCATAGGAATTGACCTAGTACTTGGAGCAGACAACGCTATTGTTATTGCTATGGCATGTCGTAACCTGCCCGATGTTCAGCGTAACAAAGCCATTATCATGGGAACCATGCTTGCAATTGTCTTTCGAATTTTTATTACTTTAATTGCCGTCTATTTATTAAAAATACCATTCCTACAGCTTATAGGCGGTGTTTTCCTTCTATATATTGCTTACCACCTAATTGTTGGGAAAGAAGAAGACACAACAAAAATCAAAAGTCATCATTCATTATGGAAAGCAATTAAGACAATTGTTATTGCTGATTTATTAATGGGATTTGATAATGTCCTTGCAGTAGCTGGAGCAGCACAGGGGCATATGATATTAGTAGCGCTAGGGCTGCTTATATCCATACCTATTATCATTTGGGGAAGTAAAATGATACTTGTATTACTTACGAAGTATCCATTTCTGATTTATTTTGGCGGCGGATTACTAGCCTTTACATCAGGAAAAATGATCATCGAAGAACCTAATTTACAAAACCTGTATAGCTCCTACCCTATGATAGAGCAAAGTATCCCGTATTTAACCGTATCCTTTATTTTGCTAGCAGGTCTTATTTATCAACAAATTTTTTTAAGAAAAGAATAGGCATAAAATAAACAAAGAGGTATTTCTAAAAGATTCAAATGATTAGAATCTAAAATAGAAATTACCTCTTCTTATATTTAATTAACTAAACGTTGTGCTTCTTGTAATTGATAAGTTCGAACACGACGTGGAAGGAAACGTCGAATTTCATCTTCATTGTAGCCTACTTGTAGCCTTTTTTCGTCAATGATAATAGGACGACGAAGCAGACCAGGATTTTCTCGAATGAGAGTATATAGATCTTGCAATGGCAATGTTTCCAAGTTAATATTTAACTTTTGGAAAATTTTAGAACGTGTTGAAATAATTTCATCTGTACCATCTTCTGTCATTCGAAGGATCTCTTTAATCTCCTGAATGGTTAAAGGCTCAGAAAAAATATTTCTTTCAACATATGCAATATCATGTTCCTCTAACCATGCTTTTGCTTTACGACAAGAAGTACAACTTGGTGATGTATACAATGTAACCATTAACTTTCACTCCTCTAAATATAGAATGAGTAACATTTATATCTTTCTAAAATTAAAATTAATTTAATTAAGAACCAATAAATTGATTATACTATAAAAAAGTAAGTATGCATATAGAAATTGTATTAAAAGTATGACAAAACGATTACAAACTTGAAAACTCTAGATAGTATATGTAAACAGTGACTTATTTTGGAATAAAATTCATCTTATTCACCAAAAAAAGTCACTGTCCTGATTCTCAATTAAGTAAGCTCATCGAAAATATTTTGGTTACTTTTATTATTATTCATTATCAAAACTTCATGAACAGGCTGATAGGATTCACCATATAGTTCCTTATCTTTAAATGTATGAATAAGGGTATAAGTTTGCTGCATTGCTTCGAAAATTTCCTCTTCGGATTCATTATTGGGAGCCCAATATAAAATCTCCAGCTTATTTACTTCATTTGTTGCAAGAGAACGTCTCTCATACCCAATTGATTCAGCATGCTTAAATCCTTGTTTTTGATAAAATTTCAAGCGTTTCTCTGAATCAGAATCTTCATAGTTGATAGGCTCAACCTCAAGAATAATTGGTTTGTTTTTATCTTTGAGTTTGTTTATTAATTTGCTGCCTAACCCTTCTCCTCGAGCATCTTTTGAAACAAAAAGATAATCAATAAAGATAAAATCAGGAAGTTCTGCGTACATTAATACATGATTTTTCCCTTCATCCTTATGATAGATATCTTTCCTTTCTTGAAGCAATGCTTCCATATGCTCCTTTGATTTCATTTCTTCAATGGGAAAATACTGATTTAATTTCTCATACCAGTTCATTCATCTACTCCTATCACAATTTAATAACTTCTCCCATGCTTATATATACCCTTTTAAGTAATTATTAAACATTCCACTAATAGGAACATTTGTTCTATTTCCATTCTATCACAAAACGCTTAGTCTTGTCTTGTAGTATTAATAAAAATACACTTTTCTAAATGATTGTTGTTTTTAAATAGGTTCTTTGTACAAAAACCTTTCAGGTTGATTTCCGCGGAAGGTGCGAGACTCCTGCGGGAGTAGCGGGACAGGTGAGACCCCACAGACGCAAAGCGTCGAGGAGGCTCACCACCCGCCCCGCGGAAAGCGAGCATCCTGGAGCGGAAATCAACCAATTTCGAATACTTGTTACAAAGCAATAAAGTTTATAAATAATCAACCTAAATAAAAAGAGACTACACAACGGTAATCTCTTTTTCAAATTGATTAAACATGCTCTTTTTTATATTTCTCAAATTCAGCTTGAGAACACATAACGAAATGTCCTGGTTTTACTTCTCTGAATTCAACTTCCTCACCCGGTTGATAATTATGCTGACTAGGATTATACGTTTTTCTTACACGGGTACGCTCATAATCTGGATCTGGAAGTGGAATAGCTGATAATAACGACTGTGTATAAGGGTGGATTGGGTTGTTGTAGAGCTCTTCTGCACTTGTTAATTCCACAAGCTTACCAAAGTACATAACACCAATACGATCACTAATATATTTTACCATTGATAAATCATGGGCAATGAATAAGTATGTTAAACCTTTTTCCTTTTGAAGCTTTTTCATTAGGTTAACAACCTGCGCTTGAATCGATACGTCAAGTGCAGAAATCGGTTCATCGGCAATAATAAACTCTGGCTGTACAGCTAATGCACGAGCAATCCCAATACGTTGACGTTGTCCACCACTAAATTCATGTGGATAACGGTTAGCATGTTCTTTGTTTAATCCAACCGTTTCTAAAAGATCGTATACCATATCCGTACGTTCTTTCCTCGTCTTAGCTAATCCGTGAATATCGATCCCTTCTGCAATAACATCTGAAACCTTCATACGCGGGTTTAATGATGCATAAGGGTCTTGGAAAATCATTTGCATTTTTCGATTGAAACTCTTTAGTTCAGCCTTAGATTTATGTCCGTGTACATTTACACCATCGAATAACACTTCTCCATCAGTTGCATCATATAAACGGATAATTGTTCTTCCAGTTGTCGATTTACCACAACCTGATTCTCCAACAAGACCAAGTGTTTCTCCTTTGTAAATATCAAATGATACATTATCAACTGCTTTCACTTCGTTTGGTTTGCCAATATTGAAATATTGTTTAAGATTTTTAATTTCTAATAACTTATCTTGAGCCATTTTATTTTCCCTCCTTATTTCCAGGGAACTGACGTTGACGTCGTTTTACAGCTTCCGGCGGTTCTACTTTTGGAGCATCAGGGTGTAATAACCAAGTTGCTGCATAGTGAGTTGGTGAAACCTGATACATCGGTGGCTGTTGTTCTAAATCAATTTGCATTGCGTATTCATTACGTGCAGCAAAAGCATCGCCAACTGGAGGATTTAATAAATCTGGCGGAGTTCCTGGAATCGCATATAGCTCATCCTCCTCGGCATCTAAACTTGGCATTGAACTAATTAATCCCCAAGTATACGGATGCTGTGGATTATAGAAAACTTCATCAACAGTACCAATCTCAACAATTTTCCCACCATACATAACTGCAACTCGATCAGCAACATTTGCCACAACACCAAGGTCATGTGTTATAAAGATAATGGACGTATCGATTTTCTGTTGAAGATCTTTCATTAATTCAAGAATTTGTGCTTGAATCGTTACATCAAGAGCTGTCGTTGGTTCATCAGCAATTAATACTTTAGGGTTACATGCCAGTGCAATCGCAATAACAACCCTTTGTCTCATCCCACCGGAAAACTGATGAGGATATTGATTGAAACGGTCTTCTGGTTGTGGAATTCCAACTAAACGCAGTAAATCAATTGCACGTTCTCTAGCTGCTGATTTACTTAAGTTTTGATGCTTCACAATAGGCTCCATAATTTGCTTCCCAACTTTCATCGTTGGGTTTAATGAAGTCATCGGATCCTGGAAGATCATTGAAATGTCTTTACCACGAATTTTTTGCATTTCTTTATTTGAAAGCTTTGCAATGTCTTTTCCGTCGAATAAAATTTCACCAGATTTTATCTCTGAATTAGATTCTGGTAAAAGTCTCATAATAGACTTTGTCGTAACTGATTTACCTGAACCAGATTCACCAACAATTGCAAGTGTCTCACCTTTTAATAAGTCAAAATTCACTCCGCGGATTGCTTGGACCTCTCCCCCGAAAGTGTGAAAGGAAATGTGTAAATCTTTTACTTCTAATATTTTTTCCATGATCTCTTCACCTACCTTTTAGTCACGCATTTTTGGATCTAGTGCATCACGTAAACCATCTGCAATCATGTTGAAACAAATCATAATTAAACTGATCACAATTGCTGGATAAATCATTTGATATGGGTACAAACGTAATGTTCTAAAACCTGCGTCAATTAAAGTACCTAATGATGCTAAAGGATCTTTTAATCCTAATCCGATAAAGCTTAAGAATGCTTCGAAGAAAATTGCACTTGGAATTGTAAACATTGTATTAATAATGATGACTCCTACAAGGTTAGGAAGTAAATGTTTCATAATGATTTTTCCATGTCCTGCTCCTAATGTTCTTGAAGCCAAGACAAATTCCTGGTTCTTAAGTTTTAATACCTGTCCACGAACGACCCTTGCCATACCTACCCAACCGGTAATGGTTAAGGCGATTGTAATGGAGACGATCCCAGGCTCCAATATGATAATCATCAAGATCACGACAACTAGATTTGGAATCCCTACTAAAACTTCGATAATTCGCTGCATGACATTATCAATCTTACCGCCAAAGTAGCCGGAAATCGCTCCATAGGCTACACCTATGATCATATCGATGACAGCAGCTAGTACCGCAATATATAAGGAAACTTGAGTTCCTTTCCATACACGAGTAAAAATATCACGCCCAAGACTATCAGTACCAAACCAATAGTAAGAGTCTTCAGCACCTTTTAACTCATAGGCATCGTAAACTTCTCCATTTTTCTTTGTTAATGTTCCATCAAATGGCAACCAGCTTATATTTTCCAACCCTTGTACTCTTGGTGGTAAGTTAGCATGTGTAGCCGTTTGTGTACTATAATCATACTCATTTAAAAATGGCCCTACTAAAGCTAGGATGGTTAATAAAATAAGAACTACTAAGCTTATAACTGCCCCTGTATTTTTTCTTACACGTAACCATGCATCTTGCCAATATGTTAGACTAGGCTTTGAAATTTCTTCACTTTTTGAAGAATCTATTTTAGCGGGCTGAAACAGTTCTTTTGGAATTTTATTGTCATTCTGTGACATTACTTTTTACCTCCCGCTAAACGAATTCTTGGATCAATTAAACCGTACAATAAATCTACTATTAAAATTACAGCAACGAATAAAGCTGCAAACAATATTGTTGTGCCCATAATAACAGGGTAATCATTAACATTGACGGACTTAACGAATTGTTCACCAAGACCTGGTATCCCAAAGATTTGCTCAATAACTAGTGAACCTGTCATTAAACTAACTGTTAATGGTCCTAATACTGTTACTACAGGAATTAATGCATTACGTAATCCATGCTTAAAGGCAACCTCAAATCCAGATGCTCCTTTTGCTTTTGCCAATGTAATATAATCTGATCCTAATACTTCAATCATCTCTGTTCTCATAAAACGTGCTGCAATTGAGATTGGGAACATGGATAATGCGATTGTCGGCAAAATTGTGTATTCCGGACCACGCCAGAATGCAACTGGTAGCCAACCTAATTTTACACCGATGTAATATTGCAGCAATCCGGCAAATACAAATGAAGGTATGGACTTTCCGATTACCGCCAAGAATGTCGCACTATAATCAACCCATGTATTCTGCCGCAATGCACCAATTACACCAAGAACAATTCCAATTAATGTTCCAAAAAACATCGCTTGAAAGCCCAATATTGCTGAAGGTCCAATCCGGTCCATTAAAATATCTGTTACATTTGCATTGTTAAATTGAAAGGATATGCCAAGATCTCCTTTTGCCAAATTAGCCATATATGTTAAGTATTGAACTGGTACAGGCTCATCCAAGCCATACTTATCTTTCATGACCGTTAATTGTGCTTCTGACAACTTACCTGCATTTGTAAATGGAGTACCAGGGATTAATTTCATGAGGAAAAAAGTAAACGTGGCAATTAAAATTAGGGTAATGAGCATATAAAACACACGTTTGGAAATATACTTAACCATATTCAAGCACCTCCTAAAAGACTAAATTTTCAACATTGTTCGACAATTCTTATACAGGGAAAAAGAGAGTATATGTAGCTATACTCTCTTCAACCCTTTAAATTATACCGACTTTCGGTAAATGGGTAAACTTTGGACACTCCACAATACTTGGAATTTATTATCCATTTGTTTTGTGGTCATTATTTGAAGTTTAATTACTTAATTTTTACCCACTTATAGCTGTACTCAGGACCAATAAAGTGATATGTGAAACCTTCAACTTTATCTGCTACTAGTACGTTAGATGAACGTTGGTAAACCGGTGCAAGTGCTGCGTCTTCTTCAAGAACCACTTTTTCTGCTTCTTGAAGTGCCTCAAAGCGCTTAGCTGGATCAGTAGCATAAGTATATTGAGCATCTTCTAACAATTTGTCATATTTTTCGTTAGAATAAGCCATTTTGTTGTTTCCGCCATCAGTGATCCATAAATCAGAGAATGAAATCGCATCTTGATAGTCTGGACCCCATCCAGCAAATTGTAAATCATAATCCATTTTTACGTCACGGTCTAAACGTACGCTGAATGGTACAGATTGAACATCAATTTTTAATCCTGGTAGGTTTTTCTCTAATTGATCTTTAATGTAAGCATCTGTTTTCTTAGAAGTTTCAGTGTCTCCACCAAGGTATACTAATTCAACAGAATCTTTACCAATTTCTTTTAAACCTTGCTCCCATAATTTTTTAGCTTCTTCAACATTGTAAGTTAACATGTCTCCATTAGCTTCACGGAAGTCTTCCCCAGTTTCAGGGTGCTCAACGAAACCTGCTGGTACAGCATAGTTTGCTGGTACTGAACCGTTATTTAAGATAGAAGTCGTTAAGTCTTCTTTATTAAATGCAGTAGCAATCGCACGACGAATGTTTTCGTTTGCTAATGCTTCATTTTGTTGGTTCATTTTGATCCAGAAGATTGTTGGCTCTAACCATTTAACAAGGTTAGGATCTCCCTCGTATTGAGGTACGATATCAGATGCAAGCTTACCAGTAATATCAGCTTCACCAGTTTCATAAGCATTTGCAGCTGCTTGTGGATCTTTTAATACGTTGTATTGGATTGTTTCTAAAGATACCGTATCTGCATCCCAGTACTCAGTGTTTTTAGCCATAGTCCATTCAGTAGCAGTTGTACCGCCCCATTCAGTCATAACAAAAGGACCATTATAAACTAATGTATCAGCTGAAGAAGCGTATTTATCGCCTTGCTCTTCAACAAACTTTTTGTTTTGAGGATAGAAAGTACCAAATGCCATTAAAGATTCGAAATATGGTACTGGTTTTTCTAATGTAATTTCAAGAGTTTTCTCATCAATTGCTTTAACTCCTAAAGAGTTAAGGTCATAATCCTTACCTGCAGCAGCCGCCTCAGTGATTTCTTTTGCCCCTTTGATTTTACCTTCCATCATATAAGGTCCATATGGAGAAGCCGTTTCAGGGTCAATTGCACGTTGCCATGCAAATACGAAGTCCTCTGCAGTTACAGGGTCCCCGTTTGACCATTTTGCGTCTTTTAATTTAACTGTATAAACAAGACCATCTTCACTTACTTCTGGCTTACCATCAGCCATACCTGGAACTGCTTCTTGGTTTTGGTCTAAGCGATAAAGCCCTTCCATTACATTTGCTAAAGCTGTGAAAGATGCAGCATCTTGAGCCATAACACTATCCATAGAAGGAATTTCAGAAGTTTCTAGTACTTTTAATTCTTGTGGTACTGATTCTGCAGCCGTATCTGTATTGCCTTCAGATTCAGTCGTTGTGCCACCACCGCCGTTACATGCTGCTAAGAACATGCTTAATACAAGCGATAGTGCTAAAAGTAGAAAATATTTCGACTTTTTCACAAATTTGACCTCCCTTTTTTTGATCAAGTTTTCTTTACACGGATTATTATACAAGTATTCAGTCAATTGTGCATTTATTTTTTTAATAAAGTTTACACAAATGCAATAATATTAAAGAAATCTATACAAAAAATAGGTAAAAAGACCTATTAATTTCATTAGAATTTTCATAATCTTTCCACTAGTATTTTTCATAATACTTTAACGCGTTGAAT